>CAIYXE010000059.1 GCA_903930095.1 uncultured Hyphomicrobiales bacterium | reverse complement strand
CTGCATCCGCCAGCAGGGCCGCGCCGAGCGCCGTGGCGCCCAGCTTCTTGAACACGTCACGGCGGGTCGCCGCTTCCTTGATGAGATCGTCGAGCATGCTTTGGTCCTCCTCCAAGCTGTTGTTCGCGTCGAGCGTCCGGATGGCTCGTGCCGAACATGCGGCCGATGTTTCTGAGAGGACGCCGATCAGTGAAAACATCCATCAGAGCCGAAGCTTTGTCCAGCGCTATTGTCCGACAGATCGTGTTGCTGCGTGGCATCATCGCTGCTGCAGCTGCGAAGTCTTTGTTCGATGAAGATTGCAGCTCTTGCATTTCGCGCGCGTTTCGGTGCTCATAGCGCCAACGTCCACAACCACATTGCATGACATGTCTGCACAGATCGAAACCCGCGCCGGTTATCTGCCCCAGAAGCCCGAAACGCTTGCTGCCTATCTTTCAGGCGTTGAACGCGTCCGCAACCTGCTGGGCGGCGCCCCCGGCCAGTGGAACATCGCTGAAGTCGGCGATGGCAATCTCAACCTCGTCTTCATCGTGAAGGGCCCCCTCGGCGGCGTTGCCGTGAAGCAGGCGCTGCCCTATGTGCGCCTCGTGGGCGAAAGCTGGCCCCTGCCGCTGTCGCGCGCCCATTATGAGCACATGGCGCTGTCAGAGCAGGCGCGCCTCACCGGCGGCCTCGTGCCCGGCATTCTCCATTACGATGAAGTCCAGGCGCTGATCGTGATGGAACTGCTCGAGCCGCACATCATCATGCGGCGCGGCATGATCGCCGGCACGGTCTATCCGAAATTCGCAGGCGACATCTCGACCTTCATGGCGAGGACGCTCTTCTTCACCTCCGACCTCGCCCTCACCGCGGAGAAGAAAAAGGCGATGATCGGCGCCTTCTCGGGCAACACCGCGCTGTGCAAGATCACCGAGGATCTGATCTTCACCGACCCCTACCGCGTGGCGGAGTTGAACCGCTGGACCTCGCCGCAGCTCGATGCCTATGCCGCCCGCTGGCGCGAGGATGGTGACCTGAAGGTGGCCGTCTCCCGCCTCAAGCTCAAATTCCTGTCTTCCGCGGAAGCCATGCTGCATGGCGACCTGCACACCGGCTCCGTCATGCTGACGCCGGAGGATACACGCATCATTGACCCCGAATTCGCCTTCATGGGCCCCATGGGCTTCGACGTCGGCGCGGTCGTCGCCAACTTCCTGCTCAATTATTTCTCGCAGGACGGGCATGAGAAGCAGGCGGGAGACCGCGATGCCTACAAGGACTGGGTTCTCGCCACACTCGAGCAGATCTGGACGTCTTTCCGCGAGAAATTCCTGGCGCTGTGGCGCGACAATCCCACGGGCGATGCCTATCCCGCCTCGCTCTTCCAGGGCGCGCAGGGCGAAGCGCGCCTCGAGGCCGAACGGCAGGCCTTCATGGAACGACTGTGGACCGACACTGTGGGATTCGCCGCCGCCAAGATGATCCGCCGCATCTTGGGGCTTGCCCACAACATCGACCTTGAATGGATCGAGGACAAGGACCGCCGCGCATCTTGCGAGGCGCGCGCCCTGACGCTGGCGCGGGACATGATGGTGAACACGGCGAGTTATTCCTCGATCCGCGCGATCACGGATGCCGCAAGGCGCGTACGCGAAGAGATCAAGAGTTATTGAAACAGCAGGCACCATCAACACCGTCATCCCAGCGAAAGCTGGGATCCCGCTTTGGTTCAGCATGCGCGGAGAGACAAGCGGGACCCCAGCTTTCGCTGGGGTGACGGCAATGTTTGCTGGAGCGGCGCGTGGTTCAGATTGAACCGACGCTGCTGGCTACTCAACTGCCCTTTCAGGGAAGGCCTTCGCAATCGCCTCACGGTTCGCCGCGATCACCCCGCGCTCGGTGATGAGGCCCGTCACATAGCGCGCGGGCGTCACGTCGAAGGCGTAGTTTGCAACGGCTGAGCCGCGCGGCACGATCTCCACCGTCTCGATCCGCCCGTCCTCCGT
>CAIYXE010000058.1 GCA_903930095.1 uncultured Hyphomicrobiales bacterium | reverse complement strand
CCGGCGGGAAGGGAAGCTGGAAGGGCATTCGCGCGTGATCGTCGTGGGCTGCGGGCATGAGTCTTCTCCTGGCAATCGGAGGTAGACTAGTCCATGCGGCAGGCCGCCGGAAGTGACCAGTGCTGGACGGTCGTCCGCATCGCGCGGTTTCGCGTATAAGGGTGTTACGTCACCCACAGAGCCCAGCGCCGCAAAATGCTCCTCGCCCTTGAACAGGTCAGCAAGTCATATTCCACGGGGGAAGGCCCGCTTGCGGTGCTGCGCGGCGTGAGCATGTCGCTCGATGCGGGTGAGAGCCTCGCGCTGACGGGGGAATCAGGCAGCGGCAAGAGCACGCTGCTGCATCTGGCAGGTGGCCTCGACCGGCCGGATGGTGGCGCCGTGCTGTTCGGCGGGCGCGACATCGCGGGGCTTGGCGAGGCTGATCTCGCCGCGTTCCGGCGGGAGAGCGTCGGCCTCGTCTTCCAGCAGTTCAATCTCATTCCCTCGCTCGATGCCGGAGCGAACCTTGCCTTCCAGGCGCGGCTTGCCGGGCGGCACGATGCAGAATGGTGCGCGCGGCTGGCGGAGCGGCTGGGCCTGTCGAAGCTGCTCGGGCGCTATCCGGAGCAATTGTCGGGCGGCCAGCAGCAGCGGGTGGCGATCGGGCGCGCGCTGGCGGGCCGGCCGCGGCTGATCCTCGCCGACGAGCCCACGGGCAACCTCGATGAGGTGACGGGCGATGCGGTACTGGACCTCATGCTGGCGCTGACGGCGGAAACGGGTGCGGCGCTGCTGATGGTGACCCATTCCGCGCGGCTGGCCGGCCGGCTGGGGCGGCGGCTCAACCTGGCGGGCGGGATGCTCACCTGATGCTGTGGCAGGCCTTCATCGCGCTGCTGTCGCACTGGCGGGCACGGCCATTGCAACTGGCGATGCTGGTGCTGGGCCTGGCGCTGGCGACTGCACTGTGGTCCGCCGTGCAGGCGATCAACGGCGAGGCGCGGGCAAGCTATGCGCGCGCCGCCGCCGTCGCCGGGCAGGACCGCTTCGAGACGCTGGCGCGGGAGGACGGGGCGCGCTTCGGCCAACAGGCCTTCATCGACCTCCGGCGCGCGGGCTGGCTGGTCTCGCCCGTGCTCGAGGGCGAGATGCGCTTCGGGGGCGTGCGGGTGCGTATCCTCGGCATCGAACCGCTGAGCATGCCGCAGGGCGCCTCCGAGGTGGATATCGCGGGCGAGTCCATCGGCCTTCAGGCCTTCATCACGCCGCCGGGGGTTCTGGTCGTCTCACCCGAGACCGCCCGGCGCCTCGGGCGGCAGGCAGCGCTGCCGCTCCGGATCGCGGAGCAGTTGCCGCCCGGCACCGCGCTGACCGACATCGGCATCGCGCAGCAGCTGCTGGGAGAGCAGGGGCAGGTGTCGCGGCTGATCCTGTGGCCCGAACAGCTGCCTTCGGCACGGCCCCTCGCCGAGGTGGCCCCGGAACTGGTGCGCAAGCCGCCCGCCGCCGAGGGCGACCTGTCCCGCCTCACCGACAGCTTCCACCTGAACCTCACGGCCTTCGGTTTTCTTGCCTTCGCGGTGGGGCTGTTCATCGTCTATTCCGCCATCGGGCTTGCCTTCGAGCAGCGCCGCGCGATGTTCCGCACGATGCGGGCGGTGGGATTGCCGTTGCGCGTGCTCATCATGCTGCTGTGCGCAGAGTTGTTGACGCTCTCCGTCGTTGCGGGGCTCATTGGCGTTGCGCTGGGCTATGGCATCGCCTCGCTGCTCATTCCAGATGTGGCCGCGACGCTGAAGGGGCTTTACGGCGCGGAGGTGCCGGGGAGCCTGTCAGTCAGGCCCTCGGTGTGGCTGCTGGGCCTTGCGATTGCGGTGGCGGGCAGCATGGGGTCAGCGGCCATGCAATTGTGGCGTGTCATG
>CAIYXE010000057.1 GCA_903930095.1 uncultured Hyphomicrobiales bacterium | reverse complement strand
GGCTGGGAGGACTGCTTCACCGCCACCATGCCTGCATCGAAATCGACATAGATCCACTGCCCGTGGATGCCGATGGCGCAGAGCACCCGGGAGGACGGGGCGGGGACGTACCACTTGGAGCGGTAGCGCCCCTCCGGGAACAGCGACACCAGTTCACCGCGCGACCAGGCCACGGCATCGCCCGCCTGCAGGATGTCGTCGATCCAGCGCGCGGGGATGATGCGCCGGCCATTGAACGCGCCCCTGCCCCGCATCACCTCGCCGAAACGGGCAAGGTCGGCAAGGCTCGTGCAGATGCCGCCCGCCGTGCGCGGCGCGCCATGCCGGTCGAGCGTGATGAAGGCCTCCTGCGCCGCACCCATGGGCTGCCAGACATGGCGGGACAGAAGCCCAGCGAAGGTCTCGCCGCTGGCGCGCTCGATGATCCAGCCGAGAAGGTCCGAGTTGGGCGACACATAGTGAAACCGGTGACCGTGCGGATAATCCGCCCGGGGCAGGCCGGCGATGAAGCGGTGAAGACCATCCTCGCCGCCCATCGCGCCCGGCGGGTTCCAGCCCATGGCGACGCGGTAACGGGCGACGTCGCCCAATGGATCGAGGTAGTCCTCGGTGAAGCGGATGCTCACCGTCATGTCCAGCACATGGCGCAGCGTGCAGTCGGCATAGGCCGATGCCTTCACCTCCGGCAGGTAATGGACGACCGGGGCATCAGGGTCGAGCAGCCCCTGTTCCACCAGCACGCCGGCCAGCGCCGCCGTGATCGACTTGCTGACGGAGAACACGATGTGCCGGTCCTCCGGCTGCTGGCTGACATAATGCTCCGCCACCACAGCACCATCCTTCATGACGAGGAAGGCATCGGTGTGGGTTGCAGCAAGCGCCTGCCGGGCCGTCATGCGGGCACCATCTGAGGAGAGGCTCACGGACGAGAGGTCAAGGTCTGCGCCGCGCGGCAAGGCCGCGGCCTCGCCCGCCGCCACCGGCGCCACGGGGAGCAGGCGGTCGATGTGGGTAAAGCCCCAGATGCTATGTGGATGCTGGCGCCAGTTCGCCAGTGTTGCCTGCGGCCCGTCCGTCGATGTCATGCTCACCCCTGCGTTTGGGCGTGACAGTAGAGCATGAGCCGCAAAAGTGGAAACCACTTTTGCGATAAGGTCATGCTCAAGCCATTGATCTTGCGCGCGTTCTTTTCGACCAGGTGATTCCACCTGGCCGGAACGCGCGCGAGAGCATGACCCGCAAGGGAGGGAAGCACCGTCACGGCTCCTCAACCCCGGGCCGCCCGGCCTGCCCGATCAGGCTGCGCGGGTGAAGGCAACCACGCCCGCCGCATTGGCCTGAGGCTCAGGCGGCCAGAGCCTGCCATCAGCCGGCAAGGGGTCCGCCGCGTTCCAGCGCGCCAGTTCTGGCTGGTAGAGGCCCGGCGAGATGCTGTCACCCTCCCGGCCGGCCAGGAGATCGAGGCCGATCTCCTCATAGCAGGCGAGGTTGGTGAGCCGCGGAACGGGCAGGTCGCCTGAGCGGAATTCTTCCCACATGCGGTCGAACAGGGCTTCGAGGCCGCTCACGAGGCGAGGTGTGTCGAACAATGCAGCCGTCGGCCGGTTCTGCTCAAGGCGCCTGCGAAGGGCCGCAGCCGCGCCGGGCGCGCTGGCGATGGCGGCGGCGCGTGACACATATTCATCGAGGGTCTGGCACACGAGTTCCGGCAGGCCGGCAGACCTGACGAGGCCGGCGCAGACGCGGGCCGCGAAGCCCCTGCCCTCCAAAGTCAGCACCGGCGTTCCCATCCACATGGCATCCGACGCCGTGGTGTGCGCGCCATAAGGGAAGGTATCGAGGAAGAGATCGGCAAGCCGGTAGCGCGCCAGATGCTGTGGATTGGGGCGGCGGGGCGCAAAACAGATGCGCTCTGGCGCGATGCCAGCCGCGGCAGCCACCTGGCGGAGGCGGGCAGCGGTCTCCGCAGCCGGCTCGAGCAGCCAGAGCACACTGCCCTCCGCCCGCGCGAGAATGGCCATCCAAGCGTTGAAGAGCTGTGCCGTGATCTTCTGCGTGCCGTTGAGGCAGCAGAAGACGAAACCCGTTTCGGGCAGGCCCTCGTCGGCACGCCTCGGCGCCTCGGGGGCGACCAGGCGCTTGCGGTCATTGGGCTGGTAGCAGGCCAGGCGCATGACGCGTTCGGAGAAATAGATCTCATGGCCTTCGGGAACGACATGCGGATCGGCGATGAGGTAATGGTGGTAGGGCGTTCCCATGCTGCCCGGGAAACCATACCAGTTGACCTGAACGGGCGCTGGCCTTCTGGCGAAGACGGCGGTGCGGGCATCACGGGTGTAACCGTTGAGATCCACCAGAATGTCGATGCCGTCGCGCGCGATGGCGGCTGCTGCGGCGTCGTCCGTCAGGCGGGAGATGTCGGTCCAGCCGTCCACGGCGGCGCGGATGCGTGACTTTGTGCCGTCCTCGCGGTCGATGCCGCAATAATAGGCGTGGATCTCGAAGCGACTCCGGTCGTGGAGTTCCATCACTTCCGACAGGCCGAAGCCCACCGCATGTTCGCGGAGGTCGGAGGAGACATAGCCGATCCTGAGAAGCGGCGGCCTTTCGGCCCGGCGCGGTGCATGGTCGAAGGGGAAGCTTCCCGGCCGGGCAATGCTTTGGCGCGCATAGCCTGCCGCACGCGCCAGCTGGAAGACGGGGTCGTCGAACATCACCGCCGCCGAGAGCGGCGAGATGCTGGCGAGAAGATCGCGGCTGCCGGCACCGTCCCATCCGGCGATGACCGGCCACTTGCACTGCTTCTGGCGAAGCGCGATCCAGTGCTGCACGGCCTGGGGCTGGCGCGGGTCGAGGTCGATCGCCTGGCGCAACGCATCCTCCGCTGCGGCATCGACATGATTGAACTCGAGCACGCGGCCCACCTGCTGCAGCGCCATCAACTTGTGGCGCAGCGCCGCACCGGTGAGCTGCGGCAGGCGGTTCGACAGGTCCAGCCATTGGCTGACGGCGAGGCCCGCCTGGCCATTGTCCTCGAGCAGCCGGCCAAGGTTGATGTAGGGCGGATGGAAATCGGGGTTGAGCCTGATCGCCTGCCGGAGCGCATGGATGGCGCCGAAGCCGTCGCCGCTGCGCTGGGCGACCACCGCCATGTTGAACAGGGCGGCCGCGAGATGCGGATCCTCGGGGTTCAGCGCGGTCCAGCGCTTGTAGAGTTCAGCGGCGCCCGCCGCATTGCCACTCGCCTCAAGGGTTTCGGCCGCGCGGAAGAGCTCGGATATGCTGTTGATCAAGACGGGTCATGCTCCGTGATCAGCTGTTGCTGGCGATGATGAGGGATGTGACTTGGGTCGGGCTCATCAGCCCGATCTGGGTTGAGGTGAAGGCAAGCGCCTGGGTGCTCGACAGCGCCTCGAGCTGCGAGGTGCTGATGCCGCTGATGCTGGCGGTGCCCAACGCCGGGATGCCCGTGGTTTCAGACAGCGCAGCGAAGTTGGTGGTGCTGAGTGCGGCGACCTGGGCCGCCGTCAGCGCGCCGGCCTGGGCTGAGGTCAGGCCGGAGAAGACTTCGGTGCCGAGACTGTCGAGGGCAGCAGCCTGGATGGCACGGAACTGGGCGGGATCGAGCGAGCCGACCTGCGTCGTGGTGAGGTTGCCGAGGCCTGTGGCGCTCAGGCCCGCAACCTGGGCGGCCGAGAAGCTGGAAGCTGTCAGCGCATTCAGCTGCTCAGTCGCCATGCTGTTGAGCTGTGCCGTGGTCAGGCCGCGCAGCTGGGTGGCGGTGAGGCCGCCGAGCTGGGTCGTCGAGAAGTCCGCGAGGTCGGTTGTCGAGAGGCCGGCGAGCTGGCCCGCCGTTACGGCGCCGAGCTGGCTCGTGCTCCAGGCCTGGATGTCGGTCGAAGCGAGGCCGCCGAGCACGGCGGCCGATACGGCCGCAATCTGTGCAGTGGTGAGGGCCTGCGCCTGCGTGCTCGAGAGATTGCCCGCGGCGGTCGCCCCAAGGCCCGCCACCTGCTGGGTGGAGAGGGTCGTGACGTCCAGCGCCTGCAGATAGGCCGTGCCGACGGCGTTGATCTGGGTGGTGGTGATGCCGCGCAGCTGCGTTGACGTCAGTCCGGCGAACTGGGTGGTGGTGAACTCCTCGAGCTCGGCGGCGGCGAGGCCCACCAGCTGCTGGGAGGTGACGGCGGCAAGCTGCGTGGTGGACCAGCCCTGGACCTCATCCGAGCTCAGCGCGGCAAGGCCGGTGGCGGAGAGGACCGCAATCTGTGCTGTGGTGAGGGACTGCGCCTGGGTGGTCGACAGCGCTTCGAGGGCTGTCGCATTCATGCTGCGCACCTGCGTGGCGGAGAGATCGGCGACGCTCAGCGCGTTGAGCTGGGTGGTGCCCAGCGTGTTGAGCTGCGCAGTGGTGAGCCCCCGGAGCTGGGTGGTGGTGAGGCTGCCCAGCTGCGTTTCCGAGAAATTGGCGAGCGCCGTGGTGGACAATCCCGCGATCTGGCGCGTGGTGACGGCGCCCAGCTGCGTGGTGCTCCATGCCTGGAGATCGGTAGAGTCCAAGGCTGCGAGTGCCGTCACCGTCATTGCAGCGACCTGCGTCACGGTGAAAGCACGCGCCTGGGTGGAGGAGAGGCTGTCGATGGCGCTCTGGCCCAGCCCCGCAACCTGCGTGGCCGAAAGATCGGTGACGTTCAGCGCATTGAGCTGGGTGGTGCCCAGTGTGTTGAGCTGGGTGGTGGTGAGGCCGCGAAGCTGCGCGGCGGTGAGGCCCCCGAGTTGCGTCTCCGAGAAGTCGCCGAGTGCTGTGGTGGAAAGTCCGGCCAGCTGCTGGGAGGTGACGGCGGCAAGCTGTGTTGTGGACCAGCCCTGGACCTCATCCGAGCTCAGCGCGGCAAGTCCGGTGGCGGAGAGCACTGCGATCTGTGCTGTGGTGAGGGACTGCGCCTGCGTGGTCGACAGCGCCTCGACGGCTGTCGCATTCATGCCGCGGATCTGCGTGGCCGAGAGATCGGTGACGTTGAGCGCATTGAGCTGCGTCGTGCCCAGCACGTTGAGCTGCGTGGTGGAGAGGCCACGGAGCTGCGTCGAGGTGAGGCCGCCGAGCTGGGTTTCCGAGAAGTCGGCGAGGGCCGTGGCCGAAAGGCCAGCCAGTTGCTGCGAGGTCACGGCAGAAAGCTGCGTGGTCGACCAGCCCTGAACCTCATCCGAGCTCAATGCATCAAGGCCCGTCGCGGAGAGGGCGGCGATCTGCGCCGCCGAGAGCGACTGTGCCTGGGTGGTGGAGAGCGCGTCGATTGCCGTCGATGTCATGCCACGCAGCTGTGTGGCCGAGAGGTTGGCGACATCAAGCGCGTTGAGCTGCGTGGTGCCAAGACTGTTGAGCTGGAGGGTGGTGAGGCCACGGAGCTGGGTTGAAGTGAGGCTGCCAAGCTGCGTCTCCGAGAAGTCCGACAGCGCCGTGGTCGAGAGACCTGCGATCTGCTGGGAGGTGACGGCGGCGAGCTGGGTGGTTGACCAGCCCTGCACCTCATCCGAGCTCAGTGCATCGAGGCCCGCAGCGGATAAAGCGGCGATCTGGGCCGTGGTCAGCGCCTGCGCCTGGGTGGTGGAGAGTGCCGCAAGCGCCGTCGAATTCATGCCGCGGATCTGGGTGGCCGAGAGGTCGGCGGCGTTCAGGGCATTGAGCTGCGTGGTGCCCAGCGTATTGAGTTGCGTGGTGGTCAGGCCACGAAGCTGGGTTGAGGAGAGGCCGGCGAGTTGCGTATCCGAGAAGTCCGCCAGGGCCGTTGCCGTGAGGCCCGCGAGCTGGCGCGAGGTGAGGGCTGCCAGCTGGGTGGTCGCCCAGCCCTGGATGTCACTCGATTCGAGCGCCTCCAGCGCATAGGCCTGGAGCACGCCGATCTGCGTGGTGGTGAAGGCTGCGGCCTGTGTCTCGGTGAGATTGGCGATCGTGTTGGCGATGAGGCCCCTGACGGCCGCGGTGGACAGGTTCTGGACCTGCGCCGTGCTCAGGGCCTCAAGGTCCGTCGTCTCCATGGCATTGACCTGGGACGAACTCAGCGCCGCGACCTGGGTCGTGCTGAGAGCCTGGACGTCCGTCGTGGAGAGCTGCTGGATGGCCGTCGTGCTGAGAGAAGCGATCTGCCGCACAGTCAGAGAAGTAACAATCGACATCAGATGAGCTCCCGCTCGGGAGCACAGCGCGCGCTCCCGTATTGAACTTCACGATCCGGTACATGCATGGTGACGCGGCAACCCTGCGCGAGACTTGCGAAGAGTCCTGGAAGGAACGGAGGATTGCTGGCGATCTGTGCGGCGGCTACATGCCTGCGGGCCTTGATAGCCCACCTTCCGCAATTCTGATGTTAGAGGCTGAGTTCTAACAACAGGTTAAGCAGGCGAAGATCAAGGCGCACGCGCCTGATGCGCCCCGGGAGGGGCGGCAAGCTGATCAGCCTTGCTTGCGCATCACACGTCGAGGTTTGCGACACTCAGTGCGTTTTCGCGGATGAAATCGCGGCGCGGTTCCACCACGTCGCCCATCAGCTTGGTGAAGATGTCATCAGCCTCGTCGAGTTCGGAGACCTTGACACGCAGCAGCGTGCGGACGTTCGGATCGAGCGTCGTTTCCCAGAGCTGTCCCGGATTCATTTCGCCAAGGCCCTTGTAGCGCTGCATGGTGATGCCCTTGCGGCCGAATGCGAAGATGGCGTCAAGCAGCGAGGAAGGACCGTAGATCGCCGTTTCGCTGTCCTTGCGGCGAAGCTTCGCTGGCCTCGCATAGATTTCCTGCAGGTGTTCAGCCTTGCGGTCCAGTCGCAGCG
>CAIYXE010000056.1 GCA_903930095.1 uncultured Hyphomicrobiales bacterium | reverse complement strand
GTTCCCGGAGGGGCGCTACCGCTCCAAGTGGTACGTCCCCGCCCCGTCCTCCCGGGTGCTCTGCGCCATCGGCATCCACGGGCAGTGGATCTATGTCGATTTCGATGCAGGCATGGTGGCGGTGAAGCAGTCCTCCCAGCCTATCCCCGCCGATGATGCGATGGACCACCTGACGCTTGCGCTCATGCGCGCCATTGCCGGAGAATTGCGTGCATGAGTGACGCCGGGGCGGCGCGGGACGAGGCCTGGCGGCGCGAGGCTGTTCTGGGAAACTATGCCGAGCGGCCATTGCGCACGCCACCATCGGTGGTCCGCATCTGGAGCTATGCCGACCGTCTCTCCTATGCGCCGGGCGAGGTTCTTGGGCTCAGTGTCTGCACCAATGCGGCGCGCCATGCGGTGGAAATCGTCCATGACGGCATTTCGCCGCGAACCGTGTTCCGGAGGGAGGGTATTGCGGGGGCGTGGCGGGATACGCCGGATGACTGCTCCGTCACCGGTTGCGGCTGGCCCGTGTCGCTCGAAGTCCCGGTGGCGGCGGACTGGCCGTCGGGCGGCTACATCATCCGCACCAGCGCCCGCGAGCATGGCCGCGGCGAGGACATGCACGAGCATTTCTTCATCGTGCGCCCGAAGTCCGGCGGTGACCGGCGCGGCCGTATCCTGCTCGTCGCCGCCACCGCGACGTGGACGGCCTACAACGACTGGGGCGGGTCCAATCACTACCAGGGATATTGCGGCCCCGCGGGCGACCGCTTCTCGCCCGTGCTGAGCATCCTGCGCCCGCTGGCGCGGGGCTTCGTCAGCCTGCCGCCGGATGCACCACGCGCCGTTCTGAGGGATGATCCTCCCATCATGGCGGAGCCGCGCTACCCGCACATGGAATGGGCCTATGCCAATGGCTACTCCAAGAAATACATGTCCTCTGGCTGGGCCAGCTTCGAGCGGCACTTCGTGCTGTGGGCGGAGCGGGAGGGCTATGCGCTCGACATCATCAGCCAGACCGATCTTCACCAGCGGCCTGACCTTCTCGAAGGATACGCCTGCGTGGTCCTCGCCGGCCATGACGAATACTGGTCCTGGGAGATGCGCGACGCGATCGACGCCTATGCCGAACGTGGTGGCCGCATCGCGCGCTTTGCCGGAAACTTCATGTGGCAGATCAGGCTCGAGGAAGAGGGCCGCCGCCAGGTCTGCTACAAGTACATCGCGCGCGCGGAGGACCCCTTGATGCAGTCGGGTCCGCGCCATCTCGTCACCGAATCCTGGGAAGCGCCTGAGATCGGGCGCCCGGGTGCGGCGAGCTTCGGCCTCAACGCCACACATGGACTGTATGCCAGCTGGTCCGGCTGCTCGCCGCGCGGGGCGAAGGGCTTTCCCGTCTACCGGCCCGGGCATTGGGCCTTCGCGGGCACCGGCCTCTATTATGGCGACGTGCTGGGCGCCTCCGCGCGCATCTTCGGCTATGAGGTGGACGGCCTGCCCTATGAGATCCGTGGCGGGCTTCCCTTTCCCGCCGATCCGTCCCATGTGCCGGACGGGCTGGAGATCCTGGCGCTCGGCCTCTCCGCCACCATCGAGGAAGGGCCGACCATCCTCCCCGGCCGCAGTTTTCTGGGGGCGGAGGACGGCGAGTACGTTGCCTCCGTGCTGACCGGCCGCGCGGACGCTGCCGCCGTCGAGGCAACCAAACGCGGCTCCGGCATGATCGTGCATTTCCCCAGGGGCCGCGGCGAGGTCTTCCATGCCGGCACCTGCGACTGGATCATGGGCCTGACCCTGCGCGATGAAATGGTCATGCAGGTCACGCGCAATGTGCTGAACCGCTTTCTCGCGTGAAGGCTTGGGGCCCGCTTGCGGCCTCAGGCCCCGGTAACGCTCGGCTGGCCTTGCGCTTCCGCCTCGCGGCTCTCCTTCGCCAGCGCCGCCAGCATGCTTTGGGCGATCTCCTCCTGCCCTGAGAACACCAGATCGGCCCCCAGCGATTTCAGATAGGCGATGGATTCCGTGCCTGTGGCGCGTGCAATGATGCTGATCGCGGGGTTGACGGCGCGTGCATGCTCAATCACGTGGCCGGCCTCGAACGGGTCCGGCAGGGTGCTGACCAGCACCTTCGCCCCCTCGATGTTGAGTTGCCTCAGCAGTTCCGGCTCACCCGATGCGCCGCTGAAACACTCCATGCCCTGCGCCCGCACCGCCGTGGCGCGGCCGCTATCGGATTCAACGACGAGGAAACTGCTGCCGGCGCGCTTGAGGCCCGCCGCGACCGAGGAGCCGACCTGCCCATGGCCGACGATGATCACATGGCCGGAGCGCGCCGTTGGCGCCTCCTCGGGCTCCGCCGGGGCCGCAGGCTCTCCGGGTTCGGCTGCTGCGGCATCCTCGACCTGCTCCTGGCGCTGCGTCCATTTCTCGAGGCCGAAGAACAGCAGCGGATTGACGAGGATCGACAGGATGGCGCCCGCCACCACGAGGTCCCGCGCTTCAGGCGGCAGGATCTGCAGGCTGGTTCCCAGCACCACGAGGATGAAGGAGAACTCGCCGATCTGTGCGAGGCTCGCGGAGATGGTGAGGGCCACATGGCGGGAATGGCGGAACAGCCGGACGATGAGGTAGGCCGCGCCCGATTTTCCGGCCACGATGATGAGGAAGGTCCCCAGCACCGCCAGCGGCTGATTCACCAGCACGAAGGGGTTGAACAGCATGCCGACGGACACGAAGAACAGCACGGCAAACGCGTCACGCAGCGGCAGCGTGTCCTTTGCGGCCTGGGTGCTGAGCGGCGATTCGGCCAGCACCATGCCGGCGAAGAAGGCGCCGAGCGCGAAGGACACGCCGAACAGTGCTGCTGAACCGTAGGCAACGCCGAGCGCCACCGCCAGTACCGCAAGCCGGAACAGCTCGCGCGAGCCGGTATGGGCCACATAGTGGAGGAGCCAGGGAATGATCCGCCGCCCGACCACCAGCATGAGGCCGACGAACACGGCGACCTTCAGGGCAGTGAACAGGAGCGTTTCCCAGACCGTGCCGAGCCCCAGTGCCGCCGCCATTCCCAGCGGCTCACCCGGTGCGGCTTCGCGGCCACCGAGAAATCCCGCCAACGGCGGCAGCAGCACGAGC
>CAIYXE010000055.1 GCA_903930095.1 uncultured Hyphomicrobiales bacterium | reverse complement strand
TAAAGGGCCCGAGGTTTGTGGCCGTGTAGCCATAGCTGACCGTGCTGCCGGACTGCGCCGTGGCGGGACCTGAAATGGCGAGGCCGATGTCGGCCCCCTGCGTGACGGTGGTCGACTGGGAGACGTCGTTGTTCAGCGGCTGCCGGTCAATGCCGAGCGTCGGCACGGAGGCATTCACCGAGATCGTGCCCGGCGTGCTCGTCAGCACCCTGGCGCGCAGCGTCGCCACGCCGCCGCCCGGCAGTTCCGGAATGCTGCAAGTGACGGTCGCCGGGCCTGTGGCAGGGGTGGGCGCACAGCCCGTGATCGTGTCGCCAGCGGTTCCGCCCTCGAAAACGGCGTTGGCCGGAATGCTGAGGGTGATGGTGTTGGCCGGGGCTGAAACCGTCGGCAGATCCTCATTCTCGACGGCGATGGTGTAAACGACGGTGCCGCCAGCCGGAATCGGGTCAAACCCGGTGTCGTTGATGTTGACGACCCAGTCCGTTGCGCGTGCCTCCCCGGCCGCGAAACCCGCTGCAAGCAAGCTGAACGCGAACACGACCGCCCGCGCGCTGGACCCCAGTTTCGGCAACACCACCCCGTTTGCAGGCGCGTTGCCGCACCCGCCTTCCCTGACACATTGTTTGACTTGCCACCCGGCACAGGCCGCGCCGGACGCCGGGGTTCTCTCACCGGCCCGACTCAACCGGCGGAACGCCTCGTCACCTTCTTTTAATTATCAGAGTGCAGGAAACAACGGTAGATTGTCAAACCTACCCTAAATGTCATCCACTGCCTTTATTGCAGCACCCAGGCACGGCATTCTGGAAGCATTTGGCGGCGGGACGGCGAACGCCTATACAGGCGCCGGAAAGACGACAGCCGTGACGATCATAAAGAAGGCAAACCCCGTGAAGAAATCGATGATCATCGCCCTTGGCCTGCTGGCCGCCACCGCAAGCCAGGCATGGGCCGGACCCTGCGAGGACGGTCTCAGCAAGATCGATGCGGCGCTCCAGTCGGATCAGGTCTCGCCCGAGTTGAAGACCCAGGCGCAGGACATGCGCAACCAGGCGGCCGAGCTGTGCGGGGCCGGAAACGAGGCCGAAGGCGCAGACGTGATCGCGGAAGCCGTGGCGCTTCTCGGCATCGAATAGCGGGGCGTTCAGGCCTCGAAGGCGAGTACCGCCAGGATGATGGCGGCCAGCGCCGATATCCACACCCCCGACACGAACAATTCCATGCGCGGGTAGAGCGACTGGTCACGGGTGCGCATCATGCGGCCTGCCGTCATGCGCGCCAGGCCGTGGCAGAGGGTCAGCAGCACCACGAAGGCGATCTTGACCACGAACCAGCTGTTGAGTTCATCCGTGGGCGGAAGATTGAGCCAGAGCCCGATGCCGGTGATCCAGATGGCGAGGATCACCACATCAGCGATCCGCGCGATCGTGCGGCGCAGGAAGGCCAGCGCCTCGCGCCGCTCTCCCTTTTCGCCCGCGGCGATGCGGATGTTGATGTAGTTGGCGATGCTCATGCCCGTGCCCGTGGCAATCGCAATCAGATGGGCGATGAGCAGAATCGTCTTCATTGGCGCTTGGCCCTCCCCTGTGCCGTGCGGCCTTCGTCCTAGGTCCCCGTCAGAGTTCTAGCATACCCGACATGATTTGCACG
>CAIYXE010000054.1 GCA_903930095.1 uncultured Hyphomicrobiales bacterium | reverse complement strand
GGGCGTGCAGCCGCCGCTGCCCCCGGACGATCTGCACGTCAACGGCTATGTCTGGAACCCCCTTACCAGCACCGCCGAGTGGGCGGACACGCGGAAGGCGCTTCGCGGCGTCGTGGACACTGCCGCCCGCCTGCGGCTGAAAGACCCGGACGAACTGGTGGCCGGGTCATTGGTCTATGAGACGGCCACCCGCGACATCTGGGTCTATACGCCATCTGCGGCCCCGACGCCGAGCGATCCTCTCCAGTGGAAGATGCTGCTGCCGGGACATCCCACGGATAACATCCGGCGGGCGCTCCAGTACGATCCCAGCGCACCGAATGTCGTGGCGTGGGAAGACAGCCGCGATGACCCGGAGACAGTCGGCACGGTGGCTGATCTCAGCAACCGCCTTGTGCTGCCTCTCAGCCATCTTGGCGTCGGCAAGCTCGTGTACGTGCGGGCGGATGGGATGTTCTATGAGTGTCTGGTCGATGGAGCCACGGGCACCCCCACGAACACTCTCGCCGATTGGAAGCCGCTGGGCGGCGCAGGCGTCACTTACGTAGGCCGCATCGGCAATCTTCCCGACCCGGCGTCGGTGACGGTGCCGGATGGGTCGCTGTTCATGGTCGGCCTCGACCTCAACGGCAACACGCTCAATCGGTTCTATGCCTTCGACGCCAAGGCCACCAACGCCATCGGCGTCACCGGGATTTACCGTCCCGTTGCGTCGAAGGACTACTACAAGGCCCTCCGCGCCGACCCTGATGCGCCTCTCGACGCCGAACCCGGCGATATTCAGAACACGCTGGAAAAAGGCCATGCGGAAATCAAGGTGTTCGACGCCGCAGGCGCGTGGCAGACCATCTATTCCGAAGATACCGTCAAGCAGTGGATCGCCGCCAGCAATCTCTTTCAGGGCACCGTCCAGAACAAGGCGTATGGCACTGTGGGGGCCGTCGATCTCGACAAGCTCCCGGCGCAGTCGGCCCTCGGCATCACGGATGCGGGCCACTACTACATCTATGTGGGCCTCGCGGGGAAAGTTGTCGCCGCAAACGACATCGGCGGCGCTGTCAGCAACATCGACGGCGCGAAGATGAACGTCGGCGACTGGATTCTGGTCGCCAATACCGGAACCGCCACTGTTCCGGTGATGAAGTACACGCATATTCCCGGCGACCTTCTCGCCAAGTCACGCGGTGATAGCCTGTATGGCCTCAATGCGTGGGCGGCGGGAGCCTACGAACCGGGTTCTCTCGTCGTGTATCTGGGCGACATCTACAAGGCCAACCGCGCGGCGCTGCCTGCGGACGTGGGCCCCGGCGTGGCGGTCACGGCCCCGGCGACCAACCCGTGGACGAAGGTGGACCTGTCGGGCGGCGTCAAGAACGTGGCGGCTGACACGAACCTTCCGGCCACGGCGGCGAACGGAGCAGTCTATCTGGTCCTGTCCAGCGCCAAGGCGGGCGGCAGGCAGGCGCTTTATAGTTGGGATGCCGCGTCCAGCAAATGGCAACCCTTGGGGGGCAGCGGCGTACCTCTCGATCTGACGGGCGGCAAGAAGCTCGTGAACTACGGCACGCCCATCGGCACCGTCATCACATATGCTGGCAAGACACTGCCTGCTGGATACCTCCTCTGCGATGGTAGCGCCTTCGACGGCACTGTCTACCCGGAACTCCAGAAGGCCCTCGGCGGCACCACTCTCCCTGACCTCCGCAGCCAGTTCATTCGCGGTGCGGCGAACCTCGCAGCGGTATCCTTCACCAAGAACCCTGCCACCACGGCGCGGCCCACGACGCCTTTCACGGGCGTCACCAACCGGGCGGGCGCACACACCCACGACTTCTATCGTTCGGGGGCCGCTTGGTCAGGGCAAGTCCAATGGAACGACATCAGATACTCTCCCATCAACTCGCAGGGTACAGGCTCTCCGATTGCTAATGGTATTGCCAGTTCTGGCGCTCACGAGCACACCGTCACCGTGAATGGGGGTGGCGATGCCGAGACTGCGCCCCAACATGTTATACTTGCCTATCTGATTAAAGCTGATGACATCGGAGTTCATGGACTGTGACAAAGCAGCTTGTAGTTCACGACAGCATCACGAACACCCTTGAGGCGTTGGACCCGAACAACGCTACTGCGGTGGCTATTCCTGCGTTCGCCATAGGCAACGTGCTGCCTGCCGCTGGACAGGTAGTTGGCGAAGGGTTTTTGGTTGCTCCGACCAAGACGGCATATCTGTGGGACGGCGCACGCTGGGTTCCCATCGTGCCAGCCGCGCTTATCACCTACCCAACGGACGCCGCGCTGCTGGCCGACAAGGCACAGCCGCCGGGGTCATACGGCCTCGCCATTTCGACCGGAAATCTGTATTCGGTCCGCGCCGATGGCACTTGGCGCATGATTGGTGTCCGTGTCTACGCGACACAGGCCGCGATGACCGCAGACACGGCGGCGGTCCTTGGCGACTTGGGCTTCGCCACTGACACGAAGACACACTACAGCTACGACGGAACGGCGTGGGTGCGCCTCGGCGGCCCCACCATCACCCTTGGCACGACCCTGCCTGCAACGGGTTTCGCCAGTGGCGACTTCTTCTTCGACACCGCCAAGAAGCTCCTGTACGTGCGCAGTGCCACGGCATGGGAGTTGGCCAGCGGCAGCGGCGTGAAGGTGTTTGCGGACACGACCCTCTTTCCGGCAGCGGCGGCGGGCAAGGTGGGGGATACCTACTTTGACGTTGCCAACAAGATGCTGTGGGTCGTTGAGGCAGACGGCGTGGCAGCGAAGCCCCTGATCGTCACCAGTGCGGC
>CAIYXE010000053.1 GCA_903930095.1 uncultured Hyphomicrobiales bacterium | reverse complement strand
TCCACGCGCCGCACGGTGGCGGGCAGCGGCGGCCCGCCCCAATTGTCGATCACGGCCTGTGCGCCAGGCTTGATCTCCACCGCATCGCGCGAGAGCACGTCCACCACGATCTCGACGTCGCCGGGGTCGCCGATTTCCATCAGCGGCGTTCCCGCCGGCACCACCTGCTCGCTTTCCGAGAGCACGCGCAGGATGCGGCCGGTGACGGGCGCCCTGATCTCGGTGCAGCAGGGTCCCTCGCTCGACTCGTCTTCGATCAGCGCGGCCTCGGCGCGCTGCAGCTCACGCTCGCGCACGGCGAGCGAGGCCCGGGCGCTGTCGAGTGCCGCCGCCGCCGTGGCGATGTCGAGCTGGGCCTTGTCCAGGGCGCGCTCGGAAATCGTGCCCTGCCGTGACAGGCGTTCGGCGCGGTCGAGCTCGGTCCTGGTGAATGTCAGCTGTGCTTCTGCCTGCTGCACTTCGGCCCTGGCAAGCCCGACGCCGGCACGCGCTGAGGCGGCGGTGGCTTCCGCCACGCGCTTCAGCCGTGCATCGAGCAGCCCGGGTGCGGCGGGGCGGAGCGACACAACCACGGTCTCATCCTTCAACACTTCGTCGCCGGGGTGAAGGCTGGTGCGCAGGACTTGCCCCGTGATGGGCGCAGAGACGATGAAGACCTCGCGGATGCGGCTCTTTCCTTCCTCCTCGATGGCGACGCGGATATCGCGCAGCGCAATCGTTGCGGTCTCGACCGCAAGCGGCCTCGGCCAGAACGCCCAGGCGAGGCCCGCCGCGACGGCGAGCAGGATTGCGAGTGTGGTCAGCCGCCGCAGCATGTCATTCCCTTGTCTTCAGAACTTCGATCATATCAAGGCGGTCGATCCGGCGGCGCACAATCAAACCTGACACCGCCGCTGCCGCCAGCACCACGATGCTCGCCCAGGCGAAGACCTCACGGTTGACAACCAGCGGCACGCGGTAGAGCTCGGTGCGGAACCCCTCCGCCATCATCCACGCGAAACCATAGCCGATGGCCCAGCCCAGCGGCTGCGCGAGGATGACAACAACGGCAAGTTCGCCGAGGAGAAGGGCCGACACCTCGCCCTTGGTGAATCCCAAAACCCGCAGGCTTGCCATCTCGCGCCCCTGTTCGGAAAGTGAGATGCGCGCGAAATTATAGACCACGCCAAAGGCGATGATGCCCGCCAGAACCGCATAGACGGTGATCATGATGGTGACGTTCTGCGCCAGCGTCTCGCGGAATTTCTCGAGTGCGGCGTATTGGAGCGCGATGAAGCTTGCGGCGGGCGTGGCCTTCAGCACGCCGAAAAGCTCGCCGCGCGCCTCCATGTCGAGACCGAGGTAGACGCCGGAGATCACGTCGCCTTCCTTCATCATGCGGTTCATCGCATCGAGGTTCATGTAGGCGGTGAGGCCGATGAAGCCGGTGATGATGGCGGAGACCGGCTGCATCACCGTCTGCCGCCGCCCCTCGAGGATCTCGACCTCGACTTCGTCGCCAATCTGGAGCTTTAGAATCCGCGCCAGCGCGTCGGAAATCACCAGCCCCTCGCCTGGCAGAACGACCGGCCTGAGGCTGCCGTCCAGCACGCGTGAGAGTGAGGCGCCCTCCGCCTTGCCCACCAGCGACACGCGCCGCTCCACCGGTCCGTGCCTAAGCTTCACCGGCAGCGCGCGGAAGGGTTCCGCTGCGATCACGGCGGGCAGTCTCCGTGCCTCGAACAGGGCGCTCATCGGCTTCAACTGGGTGAAGGTGATCGCGGCGTCGTGCCGGTCGCTCTTGCGGAAGGTCACGTCGATCATGTGGTCGATCGATCCGAAGGACCAGAGCGAGCCGACGAGAATGGCCACCGCCAGCGCCATGCCGAGAATGCCGCTCAGCGTGCGCAGTGGCCAGTGCGTCAGGTGCCGCGTGACGATGACGCTCGACTGGCGCACGAAGCCTGACATGTCGAAATGGCCTCCCAGCACCTTGCGGTAGCGCTGCGGGGCAGGGGGCGACATGGCAACCGCCGGTGACAGCCATGCCACCTCCCGCACCGCTTTCACCGCACCCAGCAGTGCTGCGGCATAGGTCGCCCCCACGGCAATGCCGTAGACAGCAGGATTTCTCGAAAACACCAGGAAGGGAAAGCTGAAGAACTGGGCATAGAGCTTCGTCATCCCCGTGCCCAGCCATGTGCCCGCCACCACGCCGATGGCTATTCCGGCGAGTGCGATCAGCGTCACGAAGCCCGCATAGTGCCTCACCACCGCAAGCGAGGAGTAGCCCATCGCCTTGAGAAGCCCGATCTGCTCGCGCTCCAGCGCGATGAGGCGGGACAGCGTCATGTTGACGAGGAAGGCCGAGACGAGCAGGAAGATCGGCGGCAGGATGCGGCTCATGGCGCGCAGCTGCTGCAGTTCCGCGTCGAGGAAGGCGTGTGACAGCTGGTTCTTCCGCGTGTAGCCGCCAAGCCCGCCATAGCGGTCGAGCAGCCGGTCGAGTGCGGCGATCACGCCGTCCGGATTGCTGCCCCTCACGAGGCGGAGCGATACGGAGTTGAAGGCGCCCTCAAGGTCGTAGGCCGCCGCCATCACCCGCTCTGGCACATAGAGGATGCCGAAGCGCCGTTCGTCCGGCATCAGCGCGCCCGGTCCCAGCGCATAGACGAATTCGGGCGAAAGTGCTGTGCCGCTCACCTTCAGTTCGCGCTGCCGGCCGTTGATCAGGACACGGATGGTGCTCCCCTCCCTCAGCCCGTGGGCCCGCGCGAAGCCGGCGCTGGCCACCGCCTCGCCGCCCGTCTCGGGATCAGGAAGCCGTCCGGAGCGGAGATAGATGCGGTTCAGCGCCTGCTCGCGGTAATCGGGAAGCGAGACGAGCAGCACGGAAGCCGGCTCCGCCATGCCGGGCAGGTCGGCCAGTGCGATCTTCTCGATCCGTGTTTCCACCGCCGAAACACCGTCGATTGCCGCGATCTCCGGCTTCAGTGCCTGCGGCGCGCGCGTGAGGCTGGCGAAGACGTCGGCAAAGCGGTTGGCCTCGTAATAGCGCTCGCGCGTGGTGGCGAGTGAATCATGGGCGCCGACGCCCAGGATCAGTGTCGCAACGCCCGCCGCCATGACGAGGGCGATGGCCAGCGCCTGCGGCCACAGCCGCTTCAGGTCGCGCAGCAGCTTGATGTCGAGCACGCGGATCACCAGCTCACCTCGGAGGGCTGCTTGCGCATATCGTTCTTCTGCTCGGACACGATCGTGCCATTGGCGAAGTGCACCACCCGGTCGGCAATCGCCGCAATCGCCGCATTGTGGGTGATGACCAGCGTGGTGGCCCCCGTCTCGGCTGATACCCGCGTCAGGGCTTCCAGCACCTTGATGCCGGTCGTCGAATCGAGAGCACCCGTCGGCTCGTCGCAGAGCAGCACGTCAGGGCGCTTGGCGATGGCGCGGGCAATCGCCACGCGCTGCTGCTCGCCGCCCGAAAGCTGTGCCGGGAAGTGGTCCATGCGGCCGGTCAGGCCGACGAGCGCCAGCGCATCCTCGGGCTTCATCGGATTCCGGGCGATCTCGGTGACGAGCTTCACGTTCTCGCGCGCGGTAAGGCTCGGCACCAGATTGTAGAACTGGAAGACGAAGCCCACATGGTCGCGCCGGTAGCGGGTCAGCGCCGCCTCGTTCTGGCGGGTCAGCGCATGATCGCGGAACCACGCATCGCCCGCTGTGGCCGAGTCGAGCCCGCCGATGATGTTGAGGAAGGTCGATTTGCCAGAGCCCGACGGCCCGAGGATGACGATGAACTCGCCCGCGGCCGCCTCGAAGTCCACCCCGCGCAGCGCCTGCACCTCCACCTCGCCCGTGCGGTAGGTCTTGCACAGGCCCTTGATGCGGAAGACGGGTGCCTCAGGCTGTTCCATTCCTCGTTCCTAGGCTTTCGCGCCGTCGCGCGAATTGACCCCCGTCAAGCCTCAGACATAGCCGGAGAGGCCGGGAATGGATCCCGCCACCTCCTTCACCAGCTGGGAGCCAGCCTTTTCCTTGGCATAGTCCAGCGTGGTGGTGCCCAGCGCCTTGATATGGTCCATCGAGAGGCCCGCGGAGGTGAGCTTGGAAATGGCGGCAAGGGGCCCGCCCATCATGCCGCCGGCCAGCATGCCCAGAAGCCCGCCGCCGCCATAGCCCGCCCCGTCGCCGCCCTGGCTGCGGGCCAGTTCGGCAGCGCCCGGCAAGCTGTCGAAGAGTTCCTGAACCTTGTTCTGGTTGCCCTGCGTCTGGATCAGGTTCAGGACGATGCCGAGCGCCTTGGTGGCCTTCTCCTCGGGCAGACCCGTGGCGGTCATGATTCGTCCGATCAGCTCCTGCATTCTCCACTCCTGCTCACTCATTGCGCATTGAGCCTCCATATAGCAATAAAGGGCCCACCGAAGCGACCATATCCGGGGAAGCTGCAGAATGTCAGAACCATCGATCTTCATCGGGCAGAGCGAAAAGCGTGAGGAACTGTACCTGGCGCTGGCCAACCGCCACGGGCTCGTCACCGGCGCCACCGGCACCGGCAAGACGGTGACGCTGCAGATCATGGCCGAGGGCTTCTGCAACGCCGGCGTCCCCGTCTTCGCGGCAGACGTCAAGGGCGATCTCTCCGGCATCTCCTGTGCGGGGGAGCCCAAGGACTTCCTCCTTGAGCGCGCGGCGAAGATGGGCTTCGACGATTATGGCTTCGAGGCCGTGCCGACGATCTTCTGGGATCTCTTCGGCGAGCAGGGCCACCCGATCCGCACCACCATCACCGACATGGGCCCGTTGATGCTGTCGCGCCTCATGGGGCTGTCGGAGGCGCAGGAGGGTGCGCTCAACATCGCCTTCAGGCTCGCCGACAAGGAGGGCCTGGCCCTTCTCGACCTCAAGGACCTGCGCGCCCTGCTGAAAGAGCTGGGCGAGCGCGGCAAGGAGCTCACCACCGAATACGGCAACCTCGCCGCACCCACCATCGGCGCCATCCAGCGCCGCCTCGTGGTGCTGGAGGAGCAGGGCGGCGGCAATTTCTTCGGCGAGCCCGCCCTCGACATCAAGGACTTCATGCGCACCACGCTGAACGGCAAGGGCTACATGAATGTGCTTGCCGCCGACAAGCTCATCAACGCGCCGCAGCTCTACGCCACCTTCCTGTTGTGGATGATGTCGGAGCTTTTCGAGAAGATGCCCGAGGTGGGCGACCCTGAGAAGCCGCGGATGGTGTTCTTCTTCGACGAGGCGCATCTGCTCTTCTCCGAGGCGCCTCCCGGCCTCGTGCAGAAGATCGAGCAGACGGTGAAGCTCATCCGCTCCAAGGGCATCGGCATCTATTTCGTGACGCAGAACCCGCTGGACGTGCCGGAAAGCGTATTGGCCCAGATGGGCAACCGCGTGCAGCATGCACTGCGCGCCTATACGCCGCGCGAGCAGAAGGCCGTTGCGACGGCGGCCTCCACCTTCCGCCCTAATCCCGCCTTCAAGACCGAAGAGGCGATCACCCAGCTCGGCAAGGGCGAGGCGCTGGTCTCCGTGCTTGACCCGAAAGGCGTGCCCACCATGGTGGAGCGCACCATGATCCGCCCGCCGTCGAGCCGCATGGGCCCGATCACGCCCGATGAACGCCAGAAGATCGTCAAGAACTCCCCCGTCTACGGCAATTACGAGCAGGCGGAAGACCGCGAGTCGGCTTACGAGATCCTGATGAAGCGCGCCGAGCAGCGCAGTGCCGCCGCCGAACAGGACAAGGCCGACAAGGCGGCCGAAAAGCAGGCGCGAACCGAGGCCCGCACGCCCACCCGCGAAACCGCCACAGACCGCTTCGTCAAGAACATGGCTTCAACCGCAGGCCGCCAGATCGGCAACATGCTCATTCGCGGGATATTGGGCGGTCTGAAGTGGAAGTGATCAGGCGGCGTCCTTGTTGAAGGACCCCCTCAACCCAACCCGGCTCGTCAGATAATCTCATCCTCATCCGCCAGCGCTGCCGCCTCTTCTCCATGTTCCTTGATGGTGGCGAGCGGCCTGGCCCTGGCGATGTGGAACACGGCGTCGCCGCGGTTGACGATGGGCAGGTTGGTGCGGCCCACGATGATGCCGTCTTCTTCCGAGACGAGCGGCAGCGAGGAGGCGCCCAGCGGGTCGGCCACCACGCCCACGACTTCGCGC
>CAIYXE010000052.1 GCA_903930095.1 uncultured Hyphomicrobiales bacterium | reverse complement strand
GGTGTGCGAGCCGCCCTCGGGCATCACGTTCACCCACAGCGAATCGACGCGGGGTTTCGTGCCGCGCAGGTCCCAGTGCAGTTCCTTCGCATAGGCCAGGCAATGCTTGTCGATGGCCTTCACCAGCCTGGCGAATTCGGGAAAGCGCCACGGCAGGTCATTGAGCGAGGCATAGGACGTATAGCCCGGGTAGCCGTGCTTCTCACACCACTTGAGGCCTGCCTCGTCATCCACCGCCAATGACATGGCCAGGGCCTCGATGGCGTTGTTGAGCTTCGCAGGCACGATCTTCTCCGCCCGGTAGAGGCGGGTGACGAAGAGATCATGCAGCTTCGGTGCGGGCGGTTGCGTCTTTTCTGGCATGGCCTTCCGTTAGCGGAGGCCTCAATCGCCTTCAAGCGCCTTGACCACGATCGCCGCCACCTCAGCCGCCGCATGCTTGGTCAGGTCCTTGTTGATTTCCATCAGCGTCGCTTTCTGCAGCTCCGGCGAGGCGGCCTTGCGGTAGACGCCCAGCGCCACCGGCGGGGCCACCACGATCAGCTCCGTGAATTCGCCGGCCTTCAGGTCTGCCTCCATGTCCTGGGCAATGTTCTTCACGAAGCGGTCTTCCGCCTGCTGGTGATAGTCCGTCTGTTCGGAGGCGGAGCCCCGGTGGCCCATGCTTTCATTCACCCGCGGCGCCTTGTCCGTGCCCAGTTCGCGGCTGGGCGGGTTGTCATGGGCATAGACCTTGAACTGGCGCAGGTCGGGCTTGCCCACCTGGCCGTCATTGCGGAACACGATGGCGCGTCCGCCGTCGGTCACCAGTACGCGAGCGTTGTGGGAAAGTCGCTTCATTGCAGATACCTCCGTGAATTTGCCCAACAAGACAGCAGGCCAAGGGTTCCCGCCTTGCGAAAGATCAAATAAGACATCTCCCTTGAACCGGGCGGAACTCCAGAATGCGCAGGCTTTTCAACTTCGAGAAAAAGCACGAGCCGATCGCCACGCGGGCGGTCTTCCATGGCCGCCTCACCCGCAACGGCTTCTTGTCGCTGGCCACCGTGGCACTGTCCCTGTTTCTCGGCTGCAGCGGGTACATGTATTTTGAGGGAATGGGCGTGCTCGACGCCTTCGCCAATGCAGCAATGATCCTCTCCGGCATGGGCCCGATCGCGCCATTGAAGACCAGCGGCGGAAAGATTTTCGTCTCGCTCTATGCAATTGCCTCGGGCTTGCTGCTCTTCGCCATCGCGGGGCTGATGCTGGCGCCGATCTATCACCGCATCCTGCACCGCTTCCACATGGACGAGGAAGAAACCGGCGAGGCCGCGCCCCGCCCGGGGCGGCGCAAGCGCTAGTCTTGGTGCAGAATGGCGCCCGGCGGATAGGCCGCAGCCAGCTTCCGCCGTGCCGCGCGCGCGGCGTCGAGGCTGGTTGCGTTGATGACGGCGAGGCGGAAGCCGCCTGGTGGCATGGCGTGGTCTTCCGGCGGTTTTTCCTCGTGAAAGGTAATCTGCAGGCTCTTCACCTGCGCCATCGCCCTCACCTCGGCCTGGAGTGCTGCGGGCGGGTGCGCATAGCGCTGGCCGTGCCGGGCAAACAGCGGCATCGAGAAACCGTCCAGCCTCTCATCGTCTGCGAATGCCCAGCGGCGCGAGGCATATAGCTCGACCAGCGCCGCGACCCAGCCTTCGCCATAGAGATCGCACCACTGGTCGGCGAAGCGCAGGTGCGCCTCGATGATGGCGCCGCCGATGGTCTCGAAATTCAGCATCCCGCTGTAGCCTGGCATATGGCGCGCCACCCAGCCCGCCAGCCGCTCTTCCAGTTCGCGGGCAGGGCGGGCGTGAACGGTCCAGTGGCGGAACATGCCCTCCGCCCACGGCACGCCCGTGGCCTGGCGGCACCACACAATGGCGCCGTCCTGCACGGCGCAGTCGGTGGAGACATGATCACCCGCCAGCAACGGCATCCACATGTGGCCAGGCTGGTAGTGATGTTCCATCTCAGCCGCGGACAGGATGATCCGGCTGCCGAGGCCCATCCCCTTCAGATTGACGATGGGCTTGGAGAAGACCGGATAGGACGCCGGCATCACGCCATGGGGGCCCGCGTCCAGGGCCTGCGTTTGCGCTATGCGCAGCTTGTCATAGATCCAGCGATGATCGGGAAAGAGCTGCCAGCAGTCAGGATCGTCGGTCGGAATCAGCACATGATCCGGGCAGGGAACATGGTCGAAGTACTGGAACCGCCACGGGTCGCGCTCGAGAACCGGCATGATGGCGCGAGACTATCACGCCGGGCCTTGAGGGCAATGCGGCTGCTACTGGATTTCCCAGGTGATGTTGACGTCCACTGAGAGCGTCTGCTCTCCCGCGGCCACCGGCACGGGGGCTGCGGCGGCGTCCGCCATCATCACCTTGCTGCGCGCCATGGGCATGGGCGGCTGGTAGTTGACGCCTTCGCTGATCGACATGACGCGCCCCAGGCCCACGCCCATCGCCTCGGCATAGATCTTGGCCTTTCGCGTGGCATCCGCGGTGGCGAGCTTGCGCGCCTCGTCCAATGCGGCATCAGGCTTCGACACCTCGAAACCGATGCCGTTGATCTGGTTGGAACCGGCCTGAACCACCTTGTCCAGCAACGGCCCGAGGTCGCCGATCTTGCGCACGATGACGGTCACGGTGTTCGACACATCATAGCCGATCAGTTCCGGCGCCTTGCCGTCCTGGAAGTTATAGCGCGGCTGCACGAAGAAGTTCGAGGTCTGCACGTCCTTCTCGGCGATGCCGGCACCCGTGAGGGCGGCGAACAGGGCGTTCATCGCAGCGGTGTTGGCGGCAAGCGCATCTGCCGCGGTGACACCCTGGCTCAGCACGCCGGTGGTCACGAAGGCCATGTCGGGCGCCATCCGCATTTCGCCGTGGCCGGAGAGCGAGATGAGGCGGGGCATCCTGGTATCCTCTGCAAGAGCGGGGCTGGCGGCAGCAAGGGTTGCGGCAAGGGCCGCGGCGGCGACGGTCAGACGATGCATGAGTTTCTCCTTCCAGTGGCAAATGGATGTATCCCGATTGCGGCGCCAGTTGGGCGTCAGCGGAAGGGCGGCTCGTCGAAGCTCCTGAGCTTGCGCGAATGAAGCTGGCCGACATTGCCACGCAACTGCTCGATGGTTTCAAGGCCGATCAGCAGGTGCTCGCCCACCGCCCGGTCATAGAAGGCGTTGGCCGCTCCCGGCAGCTTGATCTCGCCATGCAGCGGCTTGTCGGACACGCAGAGCAGCGTGCCATAGGGCACGCGCAGCCGGTAGCCCTGTGCCGCAATCGTTCCCGATTCCATGTCGACCGCGATGGCGCGCGAGAGGTTGATGCGGCGCAGCTCCTGGCTCCAGCGCAGTTCCCAGTTGCGGTCGTCGTTGGTCACCACGGTTCCGGTGCGCAGCCGCTCCTTCAACGCCTCGCCGCTTTCGCCCGTCACGCGCGCCGCGGCACCCTGCAGCGCCACCTGCACCTCTGCCAGCGCGGGGATGGGGATTTCCGGCGGCACCAGCGAATCGAGGATCCTGTCCTGACGCAGGTAGCCGTGCGCCAGCACATAGTCGCCGATGCGCTGGCTTTGGCGCAACCCGCCGCAATGGCCAACCATCAGCCAGCAATGCGGGCGCAGAACGGCCAGATGGTCCGTGATGTTCTTGGCGTTCGACGGGCCGACACCAATGTTGACCAGCGTAACACCCTGGCCGTCGTGCCGCATGAGGTGGTAGGCGGGCATCTGGAACCGGTGCCACTGCGAATTGGCGATGATGGCGGACGCCTCGGCCTCCCCCATGCCTCGCGTGATCCTGGCCCCGCCCGGCAGGGCCAATGCTGCATAGGGGCTGTCCTGGCTCATCTGCTCCAGGCCCCATTTCACGAACTGGTCCACATAGCGGTGATAGTTGGTCAGAAGTATCCACGGCTGCACGGAGCGCCAGCTCGTTCCCGTATAGTGCTGCAGCCGCTTCAAAGAATAGTCGACCCGCACCGCGTCGAACAAAGCGAGGGGAAGCGGATTGCCAGGGTGATGTTGCCAAAGACCGTCCGCCACCTCGTCACCGACATGTGCGAGCTTCGGCGCGGGAAAGTGCAGAGCGAGTTCCGCCGCGGTCACGCCGTTGCGCCCGAGATCGTCACCCTGCTCCAGAACGTAAGGGTAGGGTATCTCCTGTTGCGAACGCTCGACAGTGATGACCGCTCCGTAATCCTTGACGAGGAAACGCAACTGCTCGATCAGGTAGCGGCTGAAGTGATCAGGATGGGTGACGGTGGTGGCGTAGGTTCCTGGTCCCTGGAACTTGGCATAGGCGCGGGCGATTCGGGGCTGGATGCCGGAGGCGCGGTAGTCCACCCGCAGTTCCGGGTAGCAAAAGCTCCGCCGTTCCTCTTCGCCGGGGGGCACGCGGGTCTCGAAATATCGCTCGAGGCAGGTCTTGAGGCTGCCGGTTGCCTCCCGGTGAAGGCTGGTCAGCCTTTCGACGGCGGCTTCGGGTGTAAGGTTATGGTTCATGCCGCCGAGCCTATAGCATGCAGCCGCGAATTGCTGTAGCCATGCGTGCCGCGTGGAGGGCCCATAGCTCAATGGTTAGAGCTGACGGCTCATAACCGTCTGGTTCCAGGTTCGAGTCCTGGTGGGCCCACCACGAGATCCCTTCGCGCTCCATTCCGCCATCGAGGGGCATGGTGCATTCGGTCTGCAGGCCCTGAAATCGATCTTGCGCCTGTGTTTTTCTCCGCTACCTTCAGGTGATGACCATCAGGGGTGGAGAGTGACGATGAACATTAAGCATCGGCAGGTTGATGGCGTGACGGTTGTGAACCTGTCCGGCAGGCTCGACAGCGCGACATCTGGCGACGTGATGGATCAACTCAACGGACCGGTGAACGCGGGAGCGACCAGGCTGATCGTGAACCTGAAGGACTTGACCTACATCAGCAGCGCCGGGCTCCGGAGCATTCTCGTTGCAGCAAAGATGACGAAAACGCTGAACGGCGGCATGCGGCTGTGTGAGCCGAATGCCCTTGTTTCCAAGACCCTCGAAGTTTCGGGTTTCGACAATCTGATCAAGATCGACAGCCTCGAAAGCCAATCCCTCGAAGCGTTCCGCGGAGACCGCCCGCCCGCTTCGTGACGGAAGTGCTCAGGAAAGTCCGAGCCGCTCATTGAGATCAAGCCGAACCGCCACACCTGCCATGGCGATCACGGATACACCGCCGCGCTCCTCATCGGGAATGTCGAGGCCGCCCTTGACGACTTTCACCGTCACCTGGCCGTGCGGCAGGCTGGCAGCAACCGCCGCCTTGTCCACCTTGTCCGGCTGCTGAACGCCGATCGTCACCTCGATCTGCATCTCTGCGGGCGGGATGGACAAGGTCCGCAGGAACGGCAACGAGGAGTGGTGAATGCAGTCCTGGACGGCGCGCAGCGCCGCCTTGGTGTAATCGCCACCATGCATGTCATTGCCGTGGCCCATTTCGAGGATGATGCGCTTCAGAGCCATTACTTCTTCTCCGGCATGTCGAGGTAGACGATCGCTGCGGCATTTGCCATCAGCGTCAGATTGGTTCCTTCATCGTTCATGATCTCGAGGCCGCCTTCGACGACCTCGACGGTGGACTTGCCGTAGGGCAGGGTCGCTGCCACCGCTGCCTTGTCCACCAGATCGGGCCTTGGCACGCCCACCAGAACCTTCACATGCATGTCATGGGGCGTCAGCCCCACGGCGTTGGCGATGGTGAGGGAGTTGTGCCAGAGCGCGTCCTTGAGGGCGCGTATCGCGGCCTTGGTATAGTCGGCCCCGGTGAGGTCCGTACCCATGCCGATTTCGACGATCATGCGGGTGAGCGCCATGTGGTCTCCTGTCTGAATTCATGCGGAAAGGAAAGCCGCCACTTCATCATTGAAGCGGCGGGGGTTTTCGAAGAACATGAAGTGCCCGCCACCTTCATGCGCCTCGTAGATCGAGGCCCTGGCGTTGGGATTAACCGACGCAATCCACTCCTGGGACTCAGGAGAGAAAATGCTCTTGCGGCCGCCGATGACGAGTGCCGGCAGCCTCGTTCCGGTGATCACATCGCGCCAGTCATTGAGGCAGTGATCGAAGAGAAGATCCGCGGCTGCGGCCCGCGGCATCTTGAGGTTCTCGGAGGCGATCCAGCGCAGGTCCTGCTCAGGCAATGAAGCGGTGAACATGCCCTTGAGTATGTCCATGGTGCCATCGACACTGCCGGTGGCGCGCACGGCGTCACAGAAGCCGGCAACCGACTGCACGTCAGGCAGCAGGCAGCCGAACTTCTTCTTCGTGTCTTCGTCCCATCCGGGAAGGGCCGCCACCATCGGCGCCTGGTCGACGATCACCAGGCGGCGGAGCCTCTTCGTGCCGAAGAGGTCGAGATAGCTCCAGATGATGGAACTGCCCATCGAGTGGCCGAGCACATCGGCACTGTCGATGCCGAGGATGGCGAGCACCTCCTCCAGGTCCTTGGCAAGCCGCTGGATGCGGTGGCCTGAGGCGGCGTCGGGGCTCTCGCCGTGGCTTCTCATATCGAGGGCGATGACGCGGCGCGACTTGGCCAGTTCCGTGATGTTCCGGCCAAACTCCGCAGCCGATTGCGACCAGCCGGGGATCATCACCAGAGGCTGGCCCACACCCTCTTCAAGGGCATGCAGCACAGCCCCGCTTGGCAGTTCTATCGTCCTGTTCGAAGCCACTGCGGTACTCCCTGGGTTAGAGCTGAACGCCCTTGGTGAGTGCACCGTCGATCACCAGATTGGTGCCCATGGTGAAGCTCGAGGCGGGGCTTGCGAGGAACACGATGCCGCTGCCGATCTCCTCCGCGGTCGCCATGCGGCCAGTGGGATTGAGGGCGAGCGCCTGCTTGAACAGGTCCGGCATGTTCTGCTCGATGTAATGCCAGATGCCGTCCTTGAAATAGACGTTTCCTGGTGAGACCGAGTTCACGCGGATGAGCTTCGGCGCCAGCTTGTGCGCCAGGCCGTGCGCGTAGTGAATGAGGGCCGCCTTGAAGGCGCCATAAGCGGGAGTCGTAAAGTCGATCTCGCGGCCCGACACGGAGGACACGATCACGATTGAGGGCCACTTCGACTTCTCGAGATAGGGCAGGGAGGTGTTGACGGTCCTCACCGTGTGCATCATGTCGATCTCGAATTCTGCCTTCCATGAAGCCTCGGTGTCTTCCGCCGCGGCCAGCGCCGAAACATTGGCGACCACGATATCGATGCCGCCCAGAGCCTTGGCACTCTCGTGGACCCAGCCCTCGAGGGCGGCCTTGTCGCCCACGTCGATTGCCTGTCCGAAGGCGGCGACGCCCTGCTTCTTGAGGCTCTGGACTGTTTCAGCCACCTCCGACGCATTGCGCGCGCAGATCGATACATTGGCGCCTTCCGCGGCAAATATGTCCGCCGCACGGCGGCCGATGCCCTTTGTGCCACCGGTGACGAGCACGTTCAAACCTTTGAGACCAAGATCCATTGTCGTTCCTCCCTGTCAGACGAGATATGATTTCAGAATTGATGCACCAAGCGTGTATTTCGGATCAACCATGTTGCCGACGCGCACGCGGCCGGCCTGGGTGAGCAGGAAATAGGCCTCGAGCTCGTCATAGCCATAGTCCGCTGCGAGCCAGCGCGTAAGCTCCCGATAGGCGATGCGCGCGGCATCTTCCATGGGCCGTGCCGAGCCGATGGTCATGATGAAGTCTTCATTCTCGAGCCGTGGCCAGGAAATCTGCCAGTTCTTGATGAGATCGACCTGCACGGTCGTTGTCGATGGCATCTCGACGGCAACGCCGCAGAGTTCTCCGTCTCCCTGGCGGCCGTGGCAATCGCCGATATAGAGGTAGGCATCCTTGTGAAGGACAGGGAAATAGACGATTGCGCCGGGTGCGACATCCGGCAGGTCCATGTTGCCGCCCCAGTAATCAGGCTGCAAGGAGAGTACCGCCTCGATCAGCGGCGAGACGCCGAGCGTGCCGATGAACGGTTCGTAGGGCAGGGTGACCCGGTCGTTGAATTTCACGCCCTTTTCGGTCACTTCATACTTCATCACGCGTTCGGGAAGCGGTGGGTTCAGCATCGCCGTCTGCCCGTTGGACACGAGGCCGCCGAATTCCGGGATCAGTGCCGAGGTTCCGACGGGCTGTTCTCCGCGCGGCAGGATCGAATGGATGTGGACGCAGAGCACGTCACCCGGTTCCGCACCCTCGACCGCGATCGGTCCACATTGCGGATTGACGAAAGGCATCCTCAGTTTCTGGGACGGCAGGTCCTTCTCGGTCTTGATGGCGCCGCCGAAGGCATCCTCCGTTTCGGCGACAACGATGTCGCCTGGGCTGATCGTCATGACCGGCTTGGCATAGGGTCCGTAGACATAGTGGTATTCGCCCTGCACCTCCTTGTTCAGGAGGTGGGTCTTGCCCGCCGTGCCCCGCGCAACAGCCTTTCGGCCCATGTAACTCTCGCTGATCCAGTCCATTGCTTACCGCCTTCCCTTTTGCACTTGCGAGATACCACCCTTGCCAGACCCGCTGTACTTGCACGTCGCGTGCCAAAGTGCAGTGCGGTAACAAAGGGCCCCAAGATGGCCGTTATTGTTGCGCTGCATCTTCATCCCGCTTCAGCCGATAACCGGTTGACACCGGGAAGTCGGGATGCCGATACTCTCCCCAAGTGAGGATAAAGACATTTTGTCCGCCAAGGTAGAGCATATCAAGGAACTCGTCCGGGTCGCTGAGGGCGGCAGCACGAATCGTGACGATTTGATACTTGCGTCCTGGCGGCGCTGCATCGACGGCCACAAGCTGGACCCCACCGTGCTGCGCCCCGCCGTGATCGTGGAGGACGGCCGCCTGCGCGAACACCGCGAGGCGATGGAGGAGCTGCTGCGCACCGCGCGCTTCGGCGTCGAGGCGCTCTACAGCCAGATTTCGGGCCTCGGCTATCTCCTGCTGCTTACCGATCAGAACGGGATCACGGTTGATTACATCGGTGATTCCGCTGTTTCAGAAGAGGCGCGTTCGGCTGGTCTTCACCATGGCTTCGATTGGAGCGAAACGCTGGTTGGCACCAATGGGGTGGGTACGACAATCGCGACGGGTGAAGCCCTCGTCGTTCACAAGAGCGATCACTTCGACGCCACGCATATTCCACTCACCTGCACGGCAGCGCCGATCTTCGACGCGGCAGGCAAGCTTGCCGCCGTGCTGGACGTCGCGGCGCTGATGTCGCCGGAGGAGAAGTCGAGCCAGTTCCTGGCTTTGCAGATGGTCAAGAACTTTGCCCACAGGATCGAAACCGCCAATCTGATCCGATCCTGCTCGCGGAACTGGATCGTGAAGCTGACCTCAAACCGTGCCCTGGCGGAGGTCGATACGGAATATGTGCTGGTTCTTGATTCCTCCGGCAACATCACGGGGTTCAACAATCTTGGCGCCCGCCTGCTTGCCGAGGAGTTCGCAACGGACTGGCGGAACACGGCCATGTTTCTCGGGCGGCCGATCAGCGACGCCTTCGACTGCGAGATCGACAGCCTTACGCGGTATGTGGCGTCTCATGCGATCGAAAGGAATGTCGTCAGGTCGCGATCGTCGGGGCGAAACCTGTTTATCCAGGTGGTGCCACCCAAAACCATTCGCGTGCTGCCATCCGCTATGGCGGAAGAGGACCACAAGCTCCACCCCGCATTGAAAGCCGTCGCCGGTGAAGATGCCGCGATCCAGAAGAATCTGAAGAAACTCGCCCGCCTGCTCAACACCAACATGAGCATTCTGGTGAATGGCGAGACAGGCACGGGAAAGGAGTATCTCGCCAAGGCCATCCACCAATCGAGTGCGCGGGCCAGGGCTGCCTTCGTTCCCGTCAACTGTGCAGCACTGCCCGAGAACCTGATCGAGAGCGAATTGTTCGGCTATGAGGCCGGCTCCTTCACCGGAGCACTCGACAAGGGCAAGAAGGGACTGGTGCGCGAGGCCCATGGCGGCACACTGTTCCTCGACGAGATCGGCGACATGCCGCTGGCCTCCCAGACGCGCCTGCTGCGCGTTCTGGCGGAGCGCGAGGTGACCCCCATCGGCGGGGCGAAGCCCACTGCCGTCGACATGCGGGTGATCGCGGCCACCCACCGCGACCTCCTCGACCTCGTCAAGCAGGGAAAGTTCCGCGAGGACCTTTATTTCCGCCTGAATGGCGCCACCATCGCCCTGCCGGCGCTGCGTGACCGCTCTGACCTCGGCTGGATCGTCAAGCAGCTACTCGAAAAGCGGCCCTATGCCGATGGTACGGCCCGCAGCATCTCAGCGACGGCGCTGGGCGTGCTCTCGGCCTATCACTGGCCGGGCAATATCCGCGAACTTCTCAACGTGATCGATTTTGCCTGTGCCGTGGCAAGCGATCCGGAAGTCGGCATCGACGACCTGCCGGACCAGGTGTTCACCCGCGCCCGCGAGGCAATACCCGGTAGCGTGGAATTGTTGCCCGCCGACATGAGCGAGGAGGCCGCCATATTGCGCCAGCACCTTGCTCAAGCGCAGTGGAATGTTTCCGCCGCCGCACGCCTTCTGGGAATCGACCGTACCACGCTGCACCGCCGCATGAGGCGGCTGGGCGTCACGCTGCGCCCGCGCGCCACATAGCGAGGCGTGGCGCCACACATGTTGCGGTTCGCGCTACATGTGTGGCGGTCACTCTCTGATCTTTTCGCAGTTGCAAAAAACTCTGTTGCGGTGCTTTTCTCGAAAATGCAACATTTGCTTGGCGCAATGCGAAATGGCACGTTGCTTGCTGTCATACTTACAAACGAGAATGAAAAGGTTCGGGTTCAAATGGGAAGCGCCATTGGCATCATCGCCAATCCGGTATCTGCGCGCGACATCCGCCGGGTGATCGCCAATGCCACGGCGTTGCAGATTACCGACCGTGCCAATATCGTGCTGCGCGTCTTGTCCTGCGTGAAGGCCTGCGGGGTGGACCATGTCTACATGATGCCGGAGAATGGCGGCATCCGGCACCATGTGCGCCGCGGCATCGACCGGGCCGAGAACCAGGGGCTGAAGCATTTCCCCAAGCTCGAATATCTCGACTATAAGATTTCGGGCACGGTTGAGGACACGCTGAAGGGTGCCCGGCTGATGAAGGAAAAGGGCGTTGCCGCCATCGTGGTGCTGGGCGGCGACGGCACCCACCGCGCCGTGGTGACGTCCTGCGGCGATGTTCCCATCGCGGGCATTTCGACGGGCACGAACAATGCATTCCCCGAGCACCGCGAACCCACCATCACCGGCCTGGCCGTGGGCCTCGCCGTGACCGGCAAGGTGCCCCCCAAGGAAGCATTCCTGCCCAACAAGAAGATCGTGGTGCGGGTGAACGACCATGAGGAGATCGCACTTGTGGACGTGGCCGTGGTCACCGAGCGCTACATCGGCGCGCGGGCCCTGTGGCGCACCGAGACCTTCCGCGAACTCTTCGTGACCTTCGCCGACCCGGAAGTGATCGGCATGTCGGCGATCGCCGGGTTGCTGACGCCGGTGACCCGGCTCGACCCCGGCGGCCTGCATGTGCGCCTGGCACCCGAGGACGAGGCCAACATCATCCTCGATACCCCCATCGCGCCCGGCTACATGCGGGGCATCGGCATCCGCGACTTCGCGCCGATGGAGCCCAACGTCAAATACCGTCCGTCGATCACGGACGGTTCAATTGCGCTCGACGGCGAGCGTGAATTATCCTTCACACGCGACGACGATGTGACGATCGAGCTGGTGCCCGATGCGTTCCGCACCGTGAATGTCAGCGGCTGCATGCAGTACGCATCGCGCCACGGGCTGATGCGGTCCAAACCCGGCGCCGCGGCATGAACAACGACAACTTTAAACCCATGGGAGGACATTGATGACTGCTCCAAACAGCACGGCGGGAATTTTCCCGCTGGACAAGCCGGGACTGCTGAAGGCCTACAGGACCATGCGCACGATCCGCGAGTTCGAGGAACGCCTCCACGCGGACTTCGCCAAGGGCGACATTCCGGGCTTCGTTCACCTCTATGCGGGTGAAGAGGCTGCCGGCACCGGCATCATGATGCATCTCGAGGACAAGGACCGCATCGCCTCCACTCATCGCGGACATGGCCACTGTATCGCCAAGGGCGTGGACCCCAAGGAGATGATGGCGGAAATCTACGGTAAGGTGACGGGTTCCTGCCGCGGCAAGGGCGGCTCGATGCACATCGCCGACCTGTCCAAGGGCATGATGGGCGCCAACGGCATCCTCGGCGCCGGCGCACCGCTGGTCTGCGGCGCGGCACTGGCCGCCAAGTACCGCGGCGACGGTGCTGTGGCGATCTGCTTCGTGGGCGACGGCGCCTCGAACCAGGGCACCTTCCTCGAGAGCCTTAACCTGGCTGCCGTGTGGAACCTGCCTGCGATCTTCGTGGTCGAGAACAACGGCTATGCGGAATCGACCTCGCGCGATTACGCCGTCGCCGTCGACTCCTACGTCGACCGCGCAGCGGGCTTCGGCCTGCCGGGCGTGACCGTGGACGGCCTCGACTTCTTTGCCGTTTACGAAGCTGCCGGCGAAATCATCAAGCGTGCGCGTGAAGGCGGCGGACCGGCGCTTCTCGAGTGCAAGATGATCCGCATGTTCGGCCACTTCGAGGGCGACCAGCAGACTTACCGCGCCAAGGGCGAGCTTGAGGACATCCGCGTCAACAAGGACTGCATCAAGATGTTCTCGCAGCGTGTCACCGAATCCGGGGTCATCGGCCGCGGCGAACTGGACGCGATGGACCGCGAGATCGTCGCGCAGATCCAGGATGCAGTGGCCTCCGCCAAGGCAGCCCCGCTGCCGACGGCCGCCGACCTGCTCACCGATGTTTATAACAGCTACTGATCTGAAGGAGAGATAACACATGGCACGCAAGATCAGCATGCGCCAGGCGATCAACGAGGCGCTCGACCAGGAAATGGCCCGCGATCCGAATGTGATCGTGATGGGTGAAGACATCGTCGGCGGTGCGGGCGGTGAAGGCGAAGAAGATGCATGGGGCGGCGTTCTTGGCGTCACCAAGGGCCTGCATGCCAAGCACAAGGGCAAGCTGCTCGACACGCCGCTCTCCGAGTCGGCCTATATCGGCGCGGCCGTCGGCGCGGCGGCCTGCGGCATGCGGCCCGTGGCGGAACTGATGTTCCTCGACTTCATGGGCGTCTGCTTCGACCAGATCTTCAACCAGGCCGCCAAGTTCAAGTACATGTTCGGCGGCAAGGCGGAAACGCCCGTCGTCATCCGCGCCATGGTGGGTGCCGGCTTCCGTGCCGCCGCCCAGCACAGCCAGATGCTGACGCCGCTCTTCGTGCACATCCCCGGCCTCAAGGTGGTGTGCCCGTCCAACGCCTATGACGCGAAGGGTCTGCTCATCCAGTCGATCCGCGACAATGATCCCGTGATCTTCTGCGAGCACAAGAACCTCTACGGCCTCGAAACCGACGTGCCGACCGAGTCCTACGCCATTCCCTTCGGCGAGGCCAACATCGTGCGTGACGGCAAGCATGCCACCATCGTGACCTACGGCATGATGGTGCACCGTGCGATGGATGCCGCGGCCACACTGGCCAAGCAAGGTGTGGAGTGCGAGGTGATCGACCTGCGCACGCTGTCTCCCATCGACTGGGATACGGTGATCGACTCGGCCGAGCGTACCGGCCACGTCGTCTGCGTCGACGAAGCCAACCCGCGCTGCTCGATCGCGTCTGACGTCTCCTCGATGATCTCGCAGGAGTGCTTCAAGGCGCTGAAGGGCCCGATCCAGATGGTGACGGCGCCGCATACGCCGGTGCCGTTCTCGCCGGTGCTCGAAGACCTTTACATCCCCTCGGCCGATGCGATTGCCAAGGCCGTGAACCGATCGATGGCGCACTGAGCTGCCGCCCGTAATCAAGTGAGGAAGTGACTATGACAGATACCCGTATCGTGCCGATCGTCATGCCCAAGTGGGGCCTCTCCATGAAGGAGGGTAAAGTGACGGGCTGGCTGTTGGAAGATGGCTCGAAGATCAATGTCGGTGACGCGATCCTCGAGGTCGAAACCGACAAGATCGCGGGATCCGTCGAAGCGCATGAGGCCGGCGTGCTGAGACGGCGCGTCGGCCAGGCCGACACGATGTACCCGGTGAAGACTCTGCTCGGCGTCATCGCCGACCCCGCGGTTCCCGACTCTGAGATCGATGCATTCGTCGCAGCCTATGTGACGCCGGCGGCGGACGAGGGCGAGGAGGACCAGGGCCCGAAGTTCGAGTTCGCGGACACGGCGGCGGGCAACCTCCGCTATGCCAAGCGCGGCGACGGCGCCGAGACCATCATCCTGATCCATGGCTTCGGCGGTGATCTCGACAACTGGCTGTTCAATATCGACGCGCTGGGTGAGAAGGCAACCGTCTATGCCCTCGACCTGCCGGGCCACGGCCAGTCTTCCAAGAAGCTTGACAAGCCGGGCCTTGCCGCCATGAAGAACGCCCTGGCGGCCTTCATGGACAAGCTCGGCATTGGCAAGGCGCATCTCGTGGGGCATTCCATGGGCGGCGCTATCGCCATGCAGATGGCGGCAGAGCACCCCGAGAAGGTGAAGTCCCTGACTCTCATCTGCTCGGCGGGCCTCGGCTCCGACATCGGCAGCTACGTCGACGAATACGTCGCAGCCCAGGGCCGCAAGGACCTGAAGCCGGTGCTGGAGAAGCTGTTCGCCGACAAGAGCCTGGTGAGCCGCCAGCTGGTCGACGACGTGCTGAAGTTCAAGCGCCTGGACGGCGTCGAACCGCTCCTCAAGTCGCTCGCGGCTGCCCTCTTCGGCGGCGGCAAGCAGGCCGACGCGCCGGGCAAGGCGCTGGCAGGCAAGCTGCCCCCGACCCTGGTGATCTGGGGCAAGCATGACGAGATCATCCCTGCCGCCCATGCCGCAAATCTGCCGGGCGCCCATGTGCATGTGCTGGAAGGAGCCGGGCACATGGTCTTCATGGAAAAGGCCAGCGACGTGAACAACCTCATCAAGGCGCACGTCGCAGGTGCATGAACGCACGCTCTTGAGGGCCGAAGTTGCGGCCAGAGAAAGGAGGCACATTCGCAGGTAAGCGTGAAGACCTTCGGCAGGAAGCGCAAGCGCGGCACGCGCTTACCGCGTGCCCTGCCAGCAACTCAAGACAATGATAATCATCATGGGAGAAAACGCGCATGTTTTCGATTCCGAAAAACGCAGTCTATCAGCGCATCAGCCGCCGCAAGTTCCTTGAACTGGGTGGCGGAGCAGCCTCCGCCCTCGGCGTGGGCGGCATGACGCTGGGCCTCAGTTCCACCGTTACGCGCAGCAAGGTTCAGGCGGCTTCGTCTGACGATGCAAAATGGAAGCAGTATGCCGGCTCGAAGCTCGTCTTCATGTCGGAAAACACCCCGCCGTCCTTCGCCATCCGTGACAATATCAAGGCCTTCACGGACAAGACCGGCATTGAAGTGACCATTCTGACGGACGACCTGCCGGTCGTGCAGCAGAAGGTTGGTATCGATCTGCGCGGCGGCAAGGCCGACTACGTGCTCAACTACGTTCAGGACAAGCCGATCGGCTCGCCCTTCGCCGACTTCTACGCCGACATGACGCCGATGTTCGGCGACGAGACCCTGCCGCAGGATCCGGAAGGCTATGGCGACGACGCCTGGTTCCCCAACTTCCTCTCTGCCTGCGGACGCTTCTACGAGAAGGGCAAGATCATTGCGCTCCCCTATGACGCAGCGATCGCCTGTACCTTCTACCGCCAGGACCTGTTCGAGGCCAACTCCAAGGACTTCGAAGCGGAATATGGCTATCGCCTCGAGTTCAACCAGGACTCCACCTGGCAGAACGTGATCGACATGGCGGCCTTCTTCAAGAAGGCCAAGGAAGCCGGCAAGGACGTGCCCTATGGCTACGCCCAGCACCAGGGTTCCTTCGCGTGGACGACACAGCTCGACATCCAGCGCTTCCTCTTCGCCAACGGCCGGTGGATGGACTGGAACATCGACGACGTCTACGGCGCCAAGGAGCCGGGCAAGACGAACTGGGGCGACGAGTCCTCTATCGCCATGCTTGGCAAGTTCAAGGAACTGGCGGACGTTTGCCACCCGGACAACCTGGCCAACGGCACGCTCGAGCTCAACACCGTCTACCAGTCCGGCAACATCGCGATGCAGACGCAGTATCACGAGTTCGCCGCTTCGATTGAAGACGAGAAGACCTCGCGCGCGGCCGGCGGCAAGACCGCCTATGCCCCCTGCCCGAAGGGCGATCCCAAGTGGATCAAGAACGGTGGCCAGGCGGTCAACGGCACGAACTGCGGCATCGGCGGCATCGGCATCAACGGCAATGCTTCCGACGACCTCAAGCGTGCGGCTTACATCTTCGCGATCTGGTCGGTGTCCCAGGAGAACCAGTACAACGTTCTCAAGGGCCTGGGCGGCACGCCGACCCGCAAGTCCGTGCTCGAGCGCGAAGACGTCAAGAAGGCCCAGCAGCGTCCGACCAACATGCCGAACGCACTGACCTTCGACCCCGTCTACAACTTCGGCATCAAGGACCCGAACTTCGTGCTCGGACCGAAGATCCCGAACGGCAACGAGTATCACTCGATCCTCGCCGCGGAAGTGCAGAAGTGCCTGTCGAACGAGCAGTCTCCGGAAGAGGCCGCGAAGTCGATCCAGACCCAGCTCGACGAGCTGAACGGCGCGGGCTGAGGCTCAACCGGACCTACAAACGAACCGGCGGCCGAAAGGCCGCCGGTACCAAAATGCGATGCTGCTCGCAGGGGAACCCATGTCCAATTCCAGCACCACGATCGACCGGCCGAAGGGCCTTGCAGGCGGAATCGAACTGTTCCGCGTCAGGCAGATTCCCGACAGCGTCGAATCGAAGCCAGTTTCCTATGTCGCGGCTGACCCGCCGTCGATCAACCCTGCCGCATCCAAGGCCTATTACTTCTGGCTGATGATGCCCGCCATCATCGTGCTCGCCTTCATCTCGATCTATCCATTCTTCTGGATGATCTACATGAGCCTCCACGACGTGGACATCGGCAAGGTCGAATGGAACAATTTCGAGAACTTCACCAAGCTTGCCAGCGATACGCGCTTCCTTTCGGGCTGGTGGCTCCTCATTCAATACAGCGTCATGTGCCTCACGCTGCAGCTCTTCATCGGCGTGTTTCTTGCCGTGGCGCTCAACGGTTCACGCTGGGAAAAAGTGCTTGTCACCACACTGCTGATGCCCATGATGGTGGCACCGCTTGTGGCCGGCATGGTCTGGTATTTCCTCTATAACGGCACATTCGGCTGGTATCACTGGCTGTTCCAGAGCCTTGGGATCCTTGGGCCCAAGTCGATCCTCGCCAGCGCCGACACGGCCATGATCGGGCTGGTGCTGGTGGACGTCTGGCAGTGGACGCCGCTCATCACCCTCATCACGCTGGCGGGTCTCAAGCGCGTGCCGCAGGACCAGCTCGAAGCCAACATGGTGGACGGTGCGTCGCCCTTGCGCAACTTCGTGTCGGTGACCCTGCCCAACCTCTATCCCGTGCTGCTCATCGCCATCATGCTGCGCTTCATGGACAATTTCCGCTTCATCGACTCCATCCTGGTGCTCACCGGCGGCGGGCCCGGCAATTCGACGAAGATCCTGCCGGTCTACCTCTTCGAGGTGTCCTTCAAGTTCTTCAAGCTCGGGCGGGGTGCCGCGATTGCACTCATCCTGCTCATCGTCACCATCATCCTCGGCATGCTGCTGGTCCGCATCTTCGACCGCCAGCAACCCAAGAAGGTCTAAGCCATGGCATCCCGCGAAGTCATCCAATACGAGGGCTGGCCCTCGAAGGTGTTCAAGTGGTTCTCGGTGGTGTTCATCGCCTTCTATATGGTGTGGACGGTCCTGCCGATCTTCATCATGTTCATGTCGTCCTTCAAGGACCTGCTGGAGGCGTTCCAGATTCCTGCAGTTGGCGACTGGGCCGGCGTGACCGTATTCTTCAGCTTCACGCCGACGACCAAGCACTATTACGAGCTCTTCGCCAACCTTGGTTTCTCGACTTACCTGTTTAACTCGCTCGTCGCGGCGGGCGGGTCGGCCGTGGTGTCGGTGGTGCTGGGTTCGATGTGCGCCTATTCGCTCTCCCGCATCGAGTTCCGCGGCAAGAGCGATCTGTTCTTCTGGATCATCTCGACCCGCATGGCGCCGGTGGTGGCGGTTCTTGTGCCGCTCTACTGGATCTTCCGCGAGTTGAACCTGGTGGGAACACTGCCCGGCCTCATCCTCGCCTACACCACCTTCAACCTTCCCTTTGCCATCTGGATCCTGAAAGGTTTCTTCGACAACGTGCCATACGCCATCGAGGAAGCGCAGATGGTGGACGGCGCCACGCGGTTCCAGGCGCTGCGCGCCATCTTACCGCTGGTGGCCCCCGGCATCGGCGCCTTCGTCGTGCTGTGCATCCTCTTCGCGTGGAACGACTACCTGTTCGCAGCCATCATCGGCTCGGGCGGCGCCAAGACGCTGCCCGCCGCCACGCGTGAGCTGGTCCAGCCGCAGAACATCCAGTGGGGTCAGATCATGGCAGCCGGTACCGTCACCGCGCTCCCCATGATGTTCCTCGGTCTCATCATCAGAAAATATCTCGTCACCGGCCTCACCATGGGCGCGGTCAAGGAATAGCAGGAGCTCACAATGGCGAAAGTTTCGTTCCGCAACGTCTGGAAGAAGTACGGCAACGTCTCCGCCGTAAAGGATCTCAACATTGAGTGTCCGGACGGCTCCTTCCTGTCGGTCCTCGGTCCCTCGGGCTGCGGCAAGTCCTCGACCATGCGCATGGTGGCCGGTCTTGAGCACATCACGTCGGGAGAGATCCTGTTCGACGAGAAGCCCATCAACGCGCTGCCACCCAAGGACCGCGACGTTGCCATGGTGTTCGAGAACTATGCGCTCTACCCGCACAAGAGCGTCTTCGACAACATGGCGAACCCCCTGAAGCTGCGTGGCCAGGATACGGCCAAGATCAGGGAGCGCGTGACCGCGGCGGCAAAGCTGCTCGAGATTGGGCACCTGCTGGAGCGGCGCCCGCAGGAACTGTCCGGCGGTCAGAAACAGCGCGTCGCCATCGGCCGCGCCATCGTGCGCGAGCCGAACCTGTTCCTGTTCGATGAGCCTATCGCCCATCTTGACGCGAAGCTCCGCGCCCACATGCGCGGCGAGATCAAGCATCTGCAGCGCACGCTGGGAACGACCATGATCTACGTGACGCATGACCAGCTCGAGGCCATGTCGATGGCTGACACCATCGCCGTGATGCATGACGGCGAGCTGCAGCAGCTGGGCTCCCCGCGCGAGGTCTACAACAAGCCGGTCAATGCCTGGGTCGCCGGATTCGTGGGCGAGCCCGCGATGAACTTCATGGATGCGAAGATCGAGGACCGGGCGGGGCGCACGCATTTCGTCCACCCCAACTTTGCGATTGCCGTCAACGACGAGCAGCAGCGGATCATCGCGTCTGGTGCGCGCCAGAATGCGCTGCGCGTGGGTGTTAGGCCCGATGCGCTGTCGATCTCCATGACCAAGCCGTCAGATGACCACATCACCGGCAAGATCTTCGTGACCGAGCTTCTGGGCGGCGACATGATCATCGACGTCGACCTGGATGATTGCCGCGTACGCGTCAAGACCTCGACCGACTTCGAAGGCGTGGAAGGCCAGACTTGCTACATGACCGTCAACCGCTCGAAGTGGCACGCCTTCTCGAAAGAGAACGGCAAGGCCTTCTTCTAGAACCGGAGAAATACATGTCTGACGCCAAGCAAAAACTCGAATCCGTGAATGCCCGCCTCATGGGGCTGTTCAAGGCCGAGAAGCAGACGATGATGGCCTTCAACGGCCTGACCGTGGCCGCAACGCGGGAGGGCAAGATCTCTCCCGCCATCAAGGAACTGACCGCGGTGGCAATCGCGGTGGCCAAGGGTTGCGAGGATTGCATCGTCTATCACGTCGCGGCCGCCAAGAAACATGGCGCCTCGCGTGAGGAACTTGTTGAGATGCTGGCCGTCTCAGTCGAGATGGCGGGCGGACCGGGTGCTGTGTATGCCGCGAGGGCGCTGGAAACCTTCGACCAGCTCAGCTGAGTTCACCGGGGCAGGATTTTCGTTCCGAGAAGAACAGTGAGAGCGGCCACCGTGCCGGTGAGCACTGTACCCCAGATCATGTCGATGATGGCGATCTTCGTGGTGAAGCCTTTCATCACTGCAAGGTTCGTCAGATCATAGGTGCCATAGGCAATGAGACCCAGAAGCGCCCCGCGCAGCAAGGCCTGAGAAACCGACTGCGCCTGGAATGCCGGCCAGATCACCATGATCATCAGCCCGGTGACGTAGAGGACATAGAAAGCTCCCGCAGCCGGCAAGTTGAATGGCTGGCGGATAAGGGCGCCAATCTCTGCCTGATAGATGCCGCGCCCCAGCCATCCCAGCCATATCAGGTCGATGGCGAGAAAGATGACCGCCGCAACGATCCAGAGAACGATCCAGTTTGTCATTACCCGTGCCCCCATCATGATCATCCATTACGGACGGAGGGTACGGAAGATCACTTCAGGCAACGGCGCGTGCCAAGGCGCATTGCGACCACAGCTCTGACAAGGCCGAAACAAGGTGGTCCATGTCTGCGTCGCTATGAAGCGGTGTCGGCGTAATGCGCAACCGCTCCGTGCCGCGCGGCACAGTCGGGTAGTTGATGGGTTGGATGTAGATGCCATGCTGCTCCAGCAGTATGTCGCTGATCCACTTGCACTTTTTGGCATCGCCTACCATCACCGGCACGATGTGGCTGTCATTCGCCTTGTAGGGAACGCCGGCGGCGTCCAGCTTGCGGCGGAGCTTGGCCACGCGCTCCTTGTGGCGCATGCGCTCCATTTCGCTGCCCTTGAGGTGGCGGATCGAGGCCGCAGCCCCTGCGGCAACCGCCGGGGTAAGGGCGGTGGTAAAGATGAAGCCTGAGGCGAAGCTGCGCACGAAATCGCACAGCGCTGCGGAACCCGTGATGTAGCCGCCGACCACACCGAAGGCCTTGCCCAGCGTGCCCTCGATCACGGTGATGCGGTCCATCAGCCCCTCGCGCTCGGCAATGCCGCCACCGCGCGGGCCATACATGCCCACCGCGTGGACCTCGTCGAGATAGGTCATGGCATTGTACTTGTCGGCGAGATCGCAGATCTCCTTGATCGGCCCGATGTCGCCATCCATCGAATAGACGGATTCAAAGGCGATCAGCTTCGGGCGCGATGGATCAGCTGCCTTCAGCAGCCGCTCGAGATCGGCGAGATCATTGTGCCTGAAGATGTGCCGTTCCGCACGGCTGTGGCGGATGCCCTCGATCATCGAGGCATGGTTGCCCGCGTCCGAGAACACGATGCAGTTGGGAATGCAGCTCGCCAGCGTGCCGAGTGCGGCCCAGTTGGACACATAGCCGGAGGTAAAGAGCAGGGCCCCTTCCTTGCCATGCAGGTCGGCCAGTTCGCGCTCGAGTTCCACATGGTAATGGTTGGTGCCGGAGATGTTGCGCGTGCCGCCGGCACCTGCACCACAGCGGTCGAGGGCCTCGTGCATGGCGGCCAGAACCTTGGGGTTCTGACCCATGCCCAGATAGTCGTTGGAACACCAGACGGTGATTTCGCGTCCGCCGGCCCCATGGTGGGTGGCACGCGGGAACTGGCCTGCTTTGCGCTCCAGGTCGGCGAAGACCCGGTAGCGGCCTTCATTGCGCAGCAAGTCGAGTTCGGACTTGAAGAAAAGTTCGTAATCCATCTGGTCCTCTCTGGAGGGCTCTCTGCCGCCACTTGTCATTTCGTAAGGAGTCATGGCGTCAGGTTCGTTTTCAGGGCTGTATAGTCAAAATGGGGCATATTGGACTTGCGCGATTTCGCCGCGTCCCGCCGTGCCGGCAGGCTCCAGCGGAACAGCTTTTCGACGGGCAGCGGCAGCATCAGAAGCCAGTGCTCCACCACGGCCAGGCTGGCCAGTGCCGCCAGCAGGGAGAAGCCCGCCACCGCGGCCGGGTCGCTGGCCGACATGGCCTGCTGGAACAGCAGCACCGCGCCGATGGTGCCCCCCGTCACGGAGACGGGGAACAGCAGGTTCATGGGCTTACGTGTCAGGAAGCTCTTCAGCACCTCCATGTGGGCGGGCACGAATTCCTCGCTCACATTGCGCACGCCAAGGAAGACGTTCAGCCGCGCGCTCAGGTGCATGACCCAGAGCAGCAGGTAGGACCACAGACCCCACTGGTTTTCGTTACCCCAGCTCAGGGCGGCAATCACGACGGCCACTCCGATGATCGCCATCTCGTGCCAGAGGTTGACGCCGATGGCATGGCCGAAATGCCGCCAGCCGGAGCAGCCTTCCGCGCAGCGGTGCTTGCGCGGTCCCGTCACGAAGCCGGTGTAGAGGCTGATCTCCTGCCAGCCCCAGGCAATAACGCCCGCCGTGAAAGCCGCGTAGACGCCCCACAGCGAGACATCCGCCCCGCCGCTCCAGATGACGTAAAGGGAAGCCAACAGCAGCGCCGTCGCCCCCGCCATGCTCCAGCGGAAGGTCCGGACCGGCAGCTGATCGAGATAGAAGATCAGCCCGGTCGAGAACCACCAGAGGCAAAGAGCAAAGGCGATGGGAAGAGCGTAATCCATCAGTGGCCGGTCACCAGGTCGGGGCCAGGCGGACCTGGCCCGGCAGGTCGTTGGCCTTGGATGGCAGCATGTAGAGCCTCAGGAAGGTCAAGCCCGCCGACGCGGCCGTCCAGGCCTTGCCCAGTTTCGCTGTCATTCCACCCTTCTTCTGCCATTCGCCGTTGCGGTCATTGATCTTGCGCAATTTCTCGAGGCCGGCGAAGAAGGCGGGGTTGTCGATGTCGATTTCAAGCGGGAACACCTGGCGGGAGATCTCCGAGGTGATCTTGAAGACCTTGTAGCCATAATCCGTGGGCTCGATGCCCAGCGCCTCATGGAAATGCGGCCTCTGGTGATCGCGCACATACATGGTGGCGAACACAGCCAGCAGGAAGAACTTCACCCACAGCTTGTTGACGCCGGAGAGCAGCTCAGGGTGCGCCCGCATGAGGAGCGCGAAGGCCTCGCCATGGCGGAACTCGTCGTTGCACCACTTTTCGAACCACTTGAAGATCGGGTGGATGCGGCGTTCCGGATGGGCCTGCAAGTGCCGGAAGATGGTGATGTAGCGTGCATAGCCGATCTTCTCCGACAGGTAGGTCGCGTAGAAGATGAACTTGGGCTTGAAGAAGGTGTATTTCTTGCTCTTCGTCAGAAAGCCTAAATCAACGCCGATGTTGAAGTCCTTCAGCGTGTCGTTGATGAAGCCGGCATGCCGGCCCTCGTCGCGCGCCATCAGGCGGAACAATTCGCAAATGTCGGGGTTCGAGCCGCGCTTGCGCATTTCCGAATAGAGCACGCAGCCCGAGAATTCCGCTGTCAGCGAGCTGACGAGAAAATCGACAAATTCCTTGCGCAGGCCGTCCGGCAGGTCGGCCAGGTCCATCTTGTCCCACTCTTCGTTGCGCTTGAAGTGGGACTTGTTGGGGTCTGACTGCAGTTCGGCGATGAGTGCGTCCCATTCCTTGCGCACGGGTGTGACGTCCAGCTTGTCCAGCGCCTTGAAGTCGGTGGTGTAGAAGCGCGGGCTCAGCACGGTGGATTCCTGTGCCTTGGCAAGCGTGTCCGCAGGCCTGATTCCGAGTGTTTCGATGGTCATGAGAGCTCCTCCCCCGAAAAGCTGAATTCCAGCAGTTCCATGAATTCGAGATCGCCTGTCATCTTCGTCCACTTGCGCTCTAGCCAGGTGGCGCGGGTGATGGTGGCCTTGCGCCGCTCGATGGCGCTTTCGCCATAGGGCACGATGATGGGCTTGCCGTGGACCAGCACCTCGTCTCCTGGTTCCACGGTCACGCCGTCATCCAGTTCGACATGGGCGGCGAGGTTCTCGAAGGTGTTCACCACGCGAACGGTGCACATCACGTCTTCGCGGGTGGCGGAAGCGAAGGGATTCAGCATCAGCTCTGGTCTCCTGTGGGTTCGAGGAATTCGGCGAAGACGGCCGCGTTGCCGCGGCCATAGGCATTGAGATCCAGCTTCACACCGGAAGCCGTGTCAATCAACAGCAATTGCCCGTTGGTTAGCCGCTCCAGGCGGTAGGGCACGGCACCGGCTGTCTCATCAGCCATGCGCATGCGGTTGAGGCCCCTGAGCGCACCCTTGAGGAAGCCCTCGGCCCCGGGTGCGGTAGCGGTGATGGTTTCGCCGGTGGTTCCGTCACGCACGGTGATTTGGCCATCGGCTGCCTGCTCGAAGCGCAAGAGGCGGCTATCGACGACGCTGGCGCCGGGCAGCGTCAGTTCGGGCGAATATCCCGTCACGCGGGCACCGGCCACCAGCATCAGCGCCAACAGCGCCATGCCGAAGCTCAGGGCCAGCGGAAGCGGTGGAACGTGGCTGCGGGCGGGTGCGCTTGCCATGGCTCAGGCCGCCACCGGTTGCTGTGTGGCCGTCTGCCGGCCGGGTGCGGCCGCCTCGCTCAGGGCGGGGGTCGCGGTGCCAGCCAGTGCCGCGGCCACAAGGCCCGCCACCTGGTCGGCATTTGCAATGCAGCGCAGGCAGGGCTGCGGGTGCGAGACGTGGAAGGGCCGGGCATGGGGCCACAGCAGCAGATAGGCCACGCGCTCCTTCGCCGTCACCTTCAGCGGAATGTCACCCGAGCCATTGGCAAAGAGGCGCAGCGACGCGCCGTCGATCTGGGAGAAGGGCAGGTTGATGGTCACCGGCAGCGCCATGCCGATGCGCATCACCAGCCGCTTGCTGGTCACCGTGTAGACGGTGGTGCGTGCCGAGAGATAGGCGAGCCCGGTGAGCATCCCGGCCAAGATCAGGCCCATCACCATCATCCACTGGAAGGGGCTCACGGCTTCGGCAAGGCTCTGGCCTTGCGTAAAGCGGTAGGCAGCCTGGGCCAGCGCCAGTGCGGCGAAGTACCAGATGGCCTTGCGCGCGTGGAAGGCGTGCACGGCCAGGTCCTGCCAGCGCGGAGCACCCTGCCACAGCATGCGCTCGCCCTTCGGCAGCACCTGCGGCAGCCCGCGCACCGGCTCGAAGTCGAAATCGTCATGGTCCTTGCTCATACGAGCGGCTCCGCGCGCTCAGGCGTCGCATAGAGATGGCCGCTGGCATAGAAGGCGCAGATCTTGTCTTCCTCGAGCCGGGTGACCACGTCGGGATTGCGCAGGCCTGGCACCTTCATGAACTGCTTCGAAGTGATCGACTTTACCTCGACGCGGTTGCGCGACGCCCAGATGCGCGACAGCGTGGTGGGCAGCAGCACATTGCGTGTGTTGCCCTGCTTGTCCGTCACCTCGACCTCCAGGTAGCGCATGATGTATTCGCCGATGTCGACCCACACATCCTTCACCGTGCCACCCTGCTTGCCGTCGGCGCCGATCACCGGCATGCCGCGCGGGTCCGGGTCGCGCTCCTCGATGTGCCAGCCCTCGGCCTTGCGCAGGGGAACGAGCTTCGGCGTGCCGTTGATTGCGGCATCCGGAATGTCCAGACGTTCGGCATAGGAAGCGGGGCCCACGCCATCGACCATCGGGTCGCCGTCGGGCTCGAGCGGTGCGCCCGGCCACGGGCCGATCGGGGTGGCCTTCACGGGCCTGGCATCATAGGGCTCG
>CAIYXE010000051.1 GCA_903930095.1 uncultured Hyphomicrobiales bacterium | reverse complement strand
GCGAATCGAGCTCTGCCCCAAAGCGCGACGTGCCCTTGAGGAGGCGGGCAAGGCGCCCGTCCACGGCATCCAGCACCACGGCCAGCATGACGCAGGCCACCGCCAGCTCATACCGCGCTTCCAGCGCCAGCCTGATCGCCGTGACGCCGCTGCACAGCGCCAGCAACGTGATGAGGTTGGGAAGGAGGTAGCGCACCGGCACCATGCGGAAGCGGCGCTGCGGAGGATTGGCGGCCACGGCCTGGTCGAGGCTTTCCTTGACCTTCTCCATCAGCTGGTGCGGCCCTGGCGGCCAGGCTCTTGCGAGGACAGGTCGGCAAGCACCGTTTCACCCGCAACCGCCCGCTGGCCGATGCACACCAGTGCCGGAACGCCCTTCGGCAGGTAGACATCAACACGGCTGCCGAAACGGATGAGGCCAAAGCGCTGTCCGGTGGAAAGATACTCGCCCTCGTTCACGAATTTCACGATACGGCGGGCGACGAGACCCGCGATCTGCACGACGCCGATCAACTGGCCGTTGGCACGCTCCAGGGTGAACGCCTGGCGCTCATTGTCGAGGGAGGCCTTGTCGAGATCGGCGTTGAGGAAGAGGCCGGGCACATAGGCGATGCGGCGGATGGCGGCATCGACGGGCGCGCGGTTCACATGGACGTCGAACACGTTCATGAACACCGAAATGCGCGTGACCGGCTCCCGCGGCAGGTCGAGCTCGACCGGGGGGATGACCTCCTCGATGGCGCTGACACGGCCATCGGCGGGAGAGATCACCAGCCCCTCGCGCAGCGGTGTCACGCGTTCCGGATCCCGGAAGAAATAGGCGCACCAGATGGTGAGCACCACGCCCAACCAGGCGAACGGCCCGGCATTGAGCCAGAACAGGACCAGGGTGACCGCGGCGAAGATCGCAACGAAGCGATAACCTTCGCGGTGGATGGGGACGAGGACTTCGGAAACGGATTTGGCGATGGACATCTGGTTGATGTAGCGACTCTGGGTTGGATTGAAAAGAGTCTCTGCGCGGGAGCAATGCCGCTGGCCCGGGTCAGGGGGTCAGGCTTACCGCAAGCTTGCGCAGCACGGGGTCGTCGAAGCCCTCCTCCTCGACCTGGATTTCCTTCAGCTTTTCCCGGGCCTCGTCGGCCTGGCGCTGGCGGTTCCACATCGCGGCGTAAACACCACCCTCCGCGAGGAGTTCGTCATGGGTCCCGCGCTCGGCCACCTGCCCCTTGTCGAGCACGATGATCTCGTCGGCATCGACCACGGTGGAGAGCCGGTGGGCGATGACCAGCGTGGTGCGGTTCTCCGAGACCTTCTTCAGGGCCTCCTGGATCTGGTGCTCCGTGAAGCTGTCGAGCGCTGAGGTCGCCTCGTCAAGGATCAGGATCGGCGGACCCTTGAGGATGGTGCGCGCGATCGACACGCGTTGCTTCTCGCCACCTGACAGCTTGAGGCCGCGTTCGCCCACCATCGCGTCATAGCCCTTGGGCAGGCTGATCACGAAATCATGGATCTGGGCCATGCGGGCTGCCTCCTCCACCTCTTCGTCGGTGGCATCGGGGCGGCCGTAGCGGATATTGTAGCGGATGGTGTCGTTGAACAGCACGGTGTCCTGCGGAACCATGCCGATGGCGGCTCGAAGCGACGTCTGCGTCACCTGTGAGATATCCTGGCCATCGATGAGGATGCGGCCAGCGCCCACCTCATAGAAGCGGTAGAGCAGACGCGAGATGGTGGATTTGCCAGCCCCCGACGGCCCGACGATGGCCACCGTCTTGCCCGGCGGAACGCGGAGCGACAGGTTCTTGAGGATCGGACGCTCCGGGTCATAGGCGAAATTGACATTCTCGAACACAACCTCGGCATCCTGGACCTTCAGCGGCTGGGCGCCTGGCTTGTCCTCGATCTCGGCATTGACCTTCAGCAGGGTGAACATCTGCTCGACGTCGATCAGCCCCTGCTTGATCTCGCGGTAGGAGGAGCCGATGAAGTTG
>CAIYXE010000050.1 GCA_903930095.1 uncultured Hyphomicrobiales bacterium | reverse complement strand
GATGCCGAACGCGACCGCATGTATGCCGAGTTCAAGGACCGGATCGGCGAGATCGTGCATGGTGCGGTGAAGCGGGTGGAATACGGCAACGTGATCGTGGACCTTGGCCGCGGGGAAGGCATCATCCGCCGCGACGAGTCCCTGCCGCGCGAGACCTTCCGCCCTGGCGACCGCGTGCGCGCCTACGTCTACGACGTCCGCCGCGAACAGCGGGGCCCGCAGATATTCCTGTCAAGGACGCATCCCGAATTCATGGCCCGCCTCTTCGGCCAGGAGGTTCCGGAAATTTATGACGGCGTCGTCGAGGTTGTTGCAGTTGCACGCGATCCTGGCAGCCGCGCAAAGATCGCCGTGCGCTCGAAAGACGGCTCCATCGATCCCGTTGGCGCTTGCGTTGGCATGCGCGGCAGCCGGGTGCAGGCCGTCGTGAACGAGCTCCAGGGCGAGAAGATCGATATCATCCAGTGGACGCCCGACGTGGCCTCCTTCGTCGTGAACGCGTTGGCGCCGGCCGAAGTCACCAAGGTCGTGCTCGACGAGGAGTCCGAGCGGATCGAAGTCGTGGTGCCGGACGAGCAGCTCTCGCTTGCGATCGGGCGGCGTGGGCAGAATGTGCGGCTGGCCTCCCAGCTGACCGGCTGGGACATCGACATCATGACGGAAGCCGAGGAATCCGAACGGCGGCAGAAGGAGTTCGCTGCCAGGACCGAACTGTTTGTCTCCGCACTCGACGTTGATGAGACCCTGGCGCAGCTTCTTGCGTCCGAGGGTTTTGCCAATGTGGAAGAGGTGGCCTACGTCGACCTCCGCGAAATCGCTTCGATCGAAGGTCTCGACGAGCAGACGGCGGAAGAATTGCAGAACCGCGCCCGTGAGTTCCTGGATCGCGAAGCCGCAGAACTCGATGCACGCCGCGTCGAACTGGGCGTGCTGGACGAGTTGAAGGAAATCGAAGGCCTGACGCTCGCGATGATGGTGGCTCTGGGTGAAGCAGGCATCAAGTCGATCGAGGACCTTGCGGGATGTGCAACGGACGAGCTCATCGGCTGGACCGAGCGCAAGGCCGGCGGCGCCGTCAAGCACAAGGGTGCGTTCTCGGACCTCGAAGTTGGCGCGGATGAAGCCAATGACTTTATCATGAAGGCCCGCATCAAGGCGGGCTGGATCGAAGCTCCGGTGGAGCCCGAGGCCGAAGCGGAACCAGGCGAGGTGGACGCCTGAGCCAGCTTCCCAGCGCCCCAGACCCCGAGGCGGATCAGCCCTTGGCCGACCGCATGTGCATCGTGACCCGCACGGTCAAGGACGAAGCGGAGTTGATCCGGTTCGTCAGGAGTCCTGAAGGCCTCGCGGTTCCTGACCTCGCCCGCAAGTTGCCGGGTCGTGGCGTGTGGGTGAGCCTCGACAGGGGGATCCTGGCGGACGCCGTCAAGAAGAGATTGTTTTCGCGTGGTTTCTCCGCCGAGACCACAATACCGCCCGATCTGCCTGCCATGGTATCCAATCAGCTTCGGCAGCAGGTCCTTTCCCTTCTGTCGCTCGCCAAAAAGGCGGGCGAGGCCGTTTCGGGCTTCATGAAGGTTGAGGAAATGCTCGGGCGAGGCCGGGCAAAACTACTGTTTCACGGAACGGATGCCGCGCTCGACGGTTGCCGGAAATTGGACAGGCTGGCCGCGCCGGAGGTCGAAAGGGTCGCTCTTTTCGAACGACGCGAATTGGATTTGGCTTTTGGACGGCCAAATGTGGTACATGCTGCCGTGGCCAAGGGAGGGCTTGCCGAAAAGCTCTCCGCTGCCGTGCGCCGGATCGAGATGTTTGAGGGCCTTGAGCAGGCCCGCCGAGGACCTGAAGAGAGAAGATGACTGACAACAACGATAAAGACCGCAAGCCCGAAGGTAGCCGCCCCGGCGGTGGAACCTTGACCCTCAAGCGGCCCTCGATCGAGCAGAGCAAGGTCAAGCAGAGTTTCGGCGCAGGCCGCTCCAAGACGGTGGTGGTTGAGACCAAGCGCAAGCGTTTGGGCGATGACAAACCCGTCGGCGCAGAGGCGAGACCGGCCTTCCAGCCGCCGCCGCCGCGCATTACCCCTGCGCCGCCGTCGAACACCCAGACGCCGGCACCCCCTAAGCCGCAGGCGACCCAGCGTTCGGGCGTGGTGCTGCGTACGCTGACGGCCGAGGAGAAGGAAGCGCGTGACAGGGCCCTCGCCGGGGCTCGTGTGCGCGAGGCGGAAGACCGCAAGCGTCAGGAAGAAGACGCCAAGCGCCGCGCCGAGCAGGAAGAGCACGACCAAAAGGAACGTGAAGCCGCAGCCAGACGAAAGGCTGATGAAGAGGCGCGCCACAAGACCGAGGAAGACGCCCGCCGCAAGGCCGACGAGGCTGCCCGCAAGCTGCAGCCGAAGCAGGCCGCCGCATCGAACGTGGTCACCCCTGCGACGGTACCGATGAAGCCGGTCACCGGCAAGGCTGCCGCCACCCCCGTGAAGCGCACCCATGACGAGGAAGAAGCGCCCCGCCGCACGTTCCCCGGCGTGGTGAAGCGCGAAGTCAAGGCGCCCGTTCCCGCCCGCACCAAGGGCGAGGCCGACAAGCGCCGTGGCCGCCTCTCCGTCGTCAATGCTCTGAACGAGGACGACGAGCGCGCCCGCTCCGTCGCGGCCTTCCGCCGCCGCACCGAGCGCCTCAAGAAGCAGGTTCAGGGCTTCCAGATGCCGACCGAGAAGGCAAGCCGGGAAGTCGTGATTCCGGAGGCGATCACCATCCAGGAGCTCGCCAATCGCATGGCCGAGCGCGCTGTCGACATCATCAAGTTCCTGATGAAGCAGGGCGAGATGCATACGATCAATGACGTGATCGATGCCGACACGGCCCAGCTCGTCGCCGAGGAAATGGGCCACAAGGTCAAGCGCGTGTCCGAAGCCGACGTGGTCGAGGGCCTCGCAGGCGAGGAGGATGCGCCCGAGCAGCTGAAATCCCGTCCGCCCGTGGTCACGATCATGGGTCACGTCGATCACGGCAAGACGTCGCTCCTCGATGCCCTGCGCAAGACCAATGTGGTGTCCGGCGAAGCGGGTGGAATCACCCAGCACATCGGCGCCTATCAGGTCGATACGCAGAATGGCGTCGTCACCTTCATCGACACGCCCGGCCACGAGGCGTTTACCTCGATGCGCGCGCGCGGCGCCAAGGCCACCGACATCGTGGTGCTGGTCGTCGCCGCCGATGACGGCGTCATGCCGCAGACGGTGGAAGCCATCAACCATGCCCGTGCAGCGGGTGTTCCGATCATCGTGGCGATCAACAAGATCGACAAGCCCGCCGCCAACCCGATGCGTGTGCGCAACGAACTTCTGCGCTACGAGATCGTGGTCGAAAGCATGGGCGGCGACACGCTCGAGGTCGAAGTATCGGCGCTGAAGGGCACCAACCTCGACCGCCTGCTCGAAGTCATCCTGCTGCAATCCGAAGTGCTCGACCTCAAGGCCAACCCGGACCGTGAGGCCGGCGGCATGGTGGTGGAAGCGCAGCTCGACAAGGGACGCGGCCCCGTGGCTACCGTCCTCGTGCAGCGCGGCACGCTGAAGCTGGGCGACATCTTCGTTGCCGGTTCCGCCTGGGGCCGCGTTCGTGCGCTGGTCAACGACAAGGGCCAGCAGGTCAAGGAAGCCGTCCCCTCGACCCCCGTCGAGGTTCTGGGCCTCAACTCCGCGCCAGAAGCGGGCGACCAGTTCGACGTTGTGCCGAATGACGCGCGTGCACGCGAAGTGACCGAGTACCGTGAGAGGAAGCGCCGCGAAAGCCGCGGTGCGGCCTCCGCCCGCTCCTCGCTGGAGCAGATGATGTCGGCCATCAAGGAGGGCGCCACCGAGTTCCCCATCCTGGTCAAGGCTGACGTGCAGGGCTCGGCGGAAGCCATCGTGCAGGCCATCGAGAAGATCGGCAATGCCGAGATCAAGAGCCGCGTGATCCATTACGCGGTGGGCGGCATCAACGAGTCCGACATCGGGCTTGCTGAGGCCTCCAAGGCGGTGGTGCTGGGCTTCAACGTCCGTGCGAGCGCCCAGGCGCGCGATGCGGCGGAACGGGCCGGCATCGAGATCCGCTACTACAACATCATCTACGACCTGGTTGACGACATCAGGCAGGCCATGGCGGGCAAGCTTGCGCCCGAGCTGCGCGAAACCTTCCTCGGCAATGCGAAGATCCTCGAGGTCTTCAACATCACCAAGGTCGGCAAGGTTGCTGGTTGCCAGGTCACCGAAGGCAGTGTCCAGCGTGGCGCCAAGGTGCGCCTCATCCGCGACAACGTGGTCATCCACGAAGGCACCCTCTCGACGCTCAAGCGCTTCAAGGACGAAGTGAAGGAAGTGCCGGTGGGCCAGGAATGCGGCATGGCCTTCGAAAACTACCAGGACATGCGTGCGGGCGACGTGATCGAATGCTTCCGCGTGGAGAAGGTCCAGCGCACGCTGGACTGACCGGACAAGATGAGCAAAGGCAGCGCCCCCTCCCAACGCCAGCTCCGCGCGGGCGAGTTGATCCGCCACGCGCTGGCGGACATCTTCCTGCGCGGGGAATCGGGTGACCCCGATCTCGAGCGGCTGAATCCGACGGTCGTCGAGGTGCAGATTTCGCCCGACCTCAAGATCGCTACCGCCTATGTGCGGACCCTGCAGCCGAACAAGGAAAAGGCGCTGCTCGAGGCGCTAAACCGCAACCGGCGCTATATACGGGGCCTTGTGGCACCGAAGCTTGAGATGAAGTTCACCCCGGAAATTCGCTATCGGGTCGATACCGCGCTGGATTATGCCGGCAAGATCGATGAGTTGCTGCGCAGCCCGGAAGTGGCACGGGATCTGAAAAAAGACGAAAAGACGACTAGATGAAAGCCGTCATCCCGGCGAAGGCCGGGATCCAGCTTCCCTTGCCAGCGCCCAAAGCTGGACCCCGG
>CAIYXE010000049.1 GCA_903930095.1 uncultured Hyphomicrobiales bacterium | reverse complement strand
TGCAGCAGCTGGTTGGTGAAGGTCAGGCGCTCGGCGAGCAGAGACGCGATGGCGTGATGCAGGGCATTGGCAAGCTGCGGATCGCGCGCCGCCATCTCCTTCAGCTTCTGGGCGCTCAGAACGTAGGCCTTCGTCTCGAGGTCGGCTATGGCTGATGCGTTGCGCGGCTGCTCAAGATACATGCCGATTTCGCCGATCATGGTGCCCACCGTCATGGACCGCAGGCGGATCGAGCGGCCGTCGGGAAGACCGAGGCTGACGGTCACGCGGCCCGATTCGATGAACATGATCTCATCAGGCGGCCCGCCCTGCCTCAGCAGGTATTCGCCCGGCTGGAAGCTGCGCGGCTCGAGATAGGCCATGAAGTCCGCAAGCGGCGCGCCTTCAGGCAACACTTTTCCGATCCGGTCCCAGATCGAGATATCCGGCGGAAAACCGGCTCCGGCCGCACCCGCCAGGATGTCCTCCTCGCAGTGCTCAAGCGCCCGGTCGAGATCGGCGAAATACATGATCCCGCCTTCAGGATCGAGCCCCGCCTGCCTGAACTGTGCCTCGATTGACGCATTCATGCGGGTGAACATGACCCGGCAGGCATTGCGCTCGCAGAAGGTGCGGATCTTCGAGAAGGCCAGCATGGCGGAGGAGTCGCTTGCCGGAACATCGCGGAAATCGAGCAGCAAGTAGCGCAGGGGACGCGGGCCGGGCTTTGCGATCATCTGCTGGATGCTGGTCAGCACCGAATAGGCCGTGCCGAAGAAGATGAAGCCCTCGAGCTTGATCACGCGGATGGCGTGCCCCTGCTCCGTCAGCACGGCGAGCGCCGCCGGGCTTCTGTCCACGTTGCTGCGGTAGTCGGCGCCGCTCAGCTCCTGGCGGATCACGCGCACCCGGCTGTAGCTGAGCACGAAGATGGCCGTGGCGACGGCCACGCCGACGGCCACCCCGGCAAGAATGCCCACGCTGCCGATCACCGCGACGATGAGCGCCACAATCAGGTAGTCCTGGCGCGCCAGCTTGCGCCAGCCGTCATAAAGCCATTCGATCAGCAGGCCGGCGCCCATTGACAGCAGAAGGCCGCAAAGCATCGCCTTGGGCACGTAGCCGAGAAGCGAGCTGCCAGCCAGCAGCGCGATCAGGCAGAGAATGGCGGCGGTCAGGCCGATGATGCGGCTGTTGGCCCCCATGCGGAAGCCGAGCAGCGAGGCGGACAGCGCATGGAAGCCGGCAGCACCGCCCAGCAGGCCCGATGCCATGTTGGCAAGACCCGTGCCGCGCAGTTCATGATTGATGTCGAAGTCGCTGCGCGTGGCAAGTTCGAGGCCGCTGGCATTGAGCAGCAGCGCCACCACCGAGACCAGCACGATGGCCGCGAAGGTTGGCGCCTGCCGCAGCAGATGGTGCCAAGCATCAGCCGGGAGGCGCGTCCACGCCGGCATGCCGAGGCCGCCATTCTCCGGAAACGGCCCCAGCAGCAGGCCGGATGACTGGGCCTCTGCGATGGACACCCCCGCCGCCAGAAGCACCAGGTGATAGAGGATCACCGCACCCAGCAGCAGCCCCGGCACCAGCAGCGGATGGCTGTACCGACGCAGGAGAACCACCAGCAGAACGCCGAAGGCCAGCCCCGGCACCCAGAGCGCTGCGCGCATCGGCTCGAGCAGCATCTCCGGCCGGAGATTGGGGAAGGTGGAACCGGCAAGCACGGCAGCCGCGCCCATGACGATCAGCAGCCCAGAGCCCGCAAGAAAACCGCCGATCACGGGGTACGGAATGAAGCGGATGAGCGCGCCCAGCCGGCAAGCGCCGAGCCCATAGAACACCGCGCCCGCCACCATGGCGGCAATGTTCAGGCTCGCGAGGATGAGCAGGATGACGAGTTCCGCCGGCAGGCTGCCGCGCAGCGAGGCCGCAAGCGAGGTTGCCATCACGCCGATGATGACGGCTGGCCCGTCCTGCACCTGGGCGACGACGCCCGGATAGGTGCTGAGCAGGGCCACCAGCGCGCCAAGCACGGCGCCGCCGATCAGGATGGCATCGAGCGCGGGCGCAACCCCTCCGGGAAGTGACACCGGCATCACCAGCATGGCCATGGTCGCCGAGCCGAGAATCGTGCGGATCCCGGCGATCAGGCCTGCGGAAACGGCGCTCACCAAATGCTGGGCTGGATCGGCCTTGGCCACTTGCTGCATGGAGACCCGCCGCCCTTATCGCATCGCCTGCCGGGCGGCTGGTTCCGTGTGGTGGAGAAACATCTGCAACTCCGCTCGTCGTCCCAGGCCACCCTTGAGGCCAGATCCGTCGATACCAGCAAACCGCGCCCCGGCAAACCGGAGCCGTTTCGCTGTCACACAACCGTTGTACTTGGCCATGAAAACCCTGTGGTACCCGAACTCCCAATTGCATTGAAGAGGTGGAACATGACGAAGGCGCTCCTCGTAGGCGGAACGAGCATGATGGCAATGGCCTTGTGCGGTGTTGCCGTGGCCGAACCGGTCTTCAACCGCATCGCATCCTTTCCGGTCACCATGACGCTGCCCGAAGGCGCGGACATGAAGGCGCCGACCTCAGCCGAGATCGTGACGGCCACCCCGGACGGCATGACGCTGGTCTTCTCCGACAGCCCCGGCAAGCGCATCGGCTTCATTGACATCGCTGATCCCCGCCAGCCGAAGACCGGAGGATCGCTGGCGCTGGACGGGGAACCCACCTCTGTTGCCACCGCAGGCAAGATGATTCTCGTCGCCCTCAACACCTCTGCCAGCAAGGCGGAGCCTTCGGGCGCCCTGCTCGCCGTCGATGCCGCCGGCAAGACCATCTCTGCAAGCTGCGACCTCGGCGGCCAGCCGGACTCAGTTGCCGTCTCGCCCGACGGATCGATCGCCGCCGTGGCCGTCGAGAACGAGCGTGACGAGGAGCTGAACGACGGCGAGATCCCGCAGATGCCCGCCGGCAACGTGCAGATCTTCCGCTTGACGGACGGCGTTCCGGA
>CAIYXE010000048.1 GCA_903930095.1 uncultured Hyphomicrobiales bacterium | reverse complement strand
TCACGTTGTAAAGACGGGTTCGACTCCCGTAGGGCGCGCCACTTTTTCCCCAGTTGCGAAGATCGCCACGACTTACGGCGTGTACCAGATCGGCGACGTATACGCCCGCTCCTGCGTTGTCATCGGCACCTCGGGCGGCATCTTCACGTTGAAGCGGAGCGCTTCATAGGCGGTCCAGCGCGGGGTGGGGATCTCGATCACCTTTGCGTAGTAGAAGGCGGCCTCGGCGGGGTTGAAGTTGGGGTCGGTCCAGACCGCGATGAGTTCGGGGTCGCCGATGGTGTTCTTCCAGGTGGCGCGGGCGACGTCGACCGTGTTGCCGACGGGGGGAAGTTTGCCGTCGGCGCCGGGTGTGCGGCCGTCCGACCAGGCGACGTCATAGACCTTCTCCTGGGTCTCGCCCTTGGCATCGCGCCAGCCCTTGATGATCTGGATGCGGTCGAGATTGCCGCTCATCGGATCCTTCATGGCGGCGGCGATCGCGTGCGGTATTCTTTCTGTGGTTCCGAACTCTGGTGAGGCTCACTGCATCGTTTCGAAATTATCTGATCCACCTGTGTACTTGCTCCGCTGACTACTCAGTAAGGCTATCCATTGCTATAGGTTCGTTAGTCATTGCTTAGTCAATATCCTAGGATAACTCTGAAGTCGGCGCCTTTGAGGACAGCATGCCAACAGACAGCCGCTTGCGCCCGGAACCGATGTCAACCCAAGCGGGTCCAATCCGCATTCTTTGACGAAAGCGTGTGGCAATCTCGCAACACCATTACCCTGCACACCAAATAGCAAGAAGCGGACTTGCAAAATAATTCATAATCAGCAAATTCTGACCTTAGACTAGCTGGGATTGAAGCTGAAACATAAGACATCCTCCGTCGCACTCGCCGCCGCACTTGGGTTCAGCGCAGCGGCCGCAAATGCTGCCGGCATCGCTCCAGCCGCCGACGAGTGGACGGGCTTATGTATTGCCGTCATCTCAGGTGCTGCATGGAACAACACTGAATTTTGGGGGCTCTAGTGATCAAGAAATCTTTGCTACTTACGACTGCCTTGTTCCTTGGCACAGGCGTAGCTCACGCCGCGGATATAGTGGACACTTCGGTATCTGACTGGTCTGGACTGTATGTCGGCATTCACGGTGGCTTTGGCAGCGGGACGTTCGACTATCCTATGAAATACAGCGAAGAACTCTACTGCCCGTCGGTTGATACTAGCTGTGACAGGCCTAATGATCCTTCAATTAGCGATTACGATTTCGGTGCCGACATCACGTCAAGTGGCTTCTTTGGTGGCGTCCAGGGAGGCTGGAACTGGGTGCATGATCCAATTGTTCTTGGCATCGAGGGCGACATCGCGCGATCCGACATCAATGGTGAATTGGAATTTTACTCCGATACCGCCAACACCACCATTAGCGGCCACTCGACAGTCAATTGGATTGGAACCGCACGCGTAAGAGGCGGCTTTTTGGCTATGCCAGAATTGCTCCTCTACGCTACCGGTGGTCTTGCTTGGGGTTCCGTCTCCTCTGAATATGAATTTGATGGCTTCGGACCGGAATCTGATGACACCACCGAGAGCCGTATGGGTTGGACCATCGGCGGAGGTTTAGAGTACATGATCACGGATGCACTGTCGCTGAAGACAGAGTATCTTTATATTGATCTGGGTGAGGAAGAGATCTTCGATTACTCAAGCTCATGCGGTAAAGGGGTCATTTGCAACCTTTCAATTGATCAGGATATCAGCTTCCACACGATACGTGCTGGCCTGAACTGGCACTTCTATCGCTGAATGTGGACCCGAGTTGAGGCGCTCGCTTTCGTGAGCGCCTCGTGCTTTGGAGGCCCACCGCATGTAAGCCGCGCGGGAAAGGCGAGACGCCTCACCGCGTACTGAAAGTGCATTGCCATTCCGGAGCCAACCATCCTGGCCAACCTGTGATCGATCGGAGCCCCGCAAGACAGTGTCTTCCAGAGTGGAACCCGGGACTTCCAAGGCTGCTCCAGAGCAACTGGAGGCGGTCTCCATTGCAGTTTCACACCTCTCTGCAATGTACGACTGATGAGCGCAATTTCCGGACGACGGAGTTCCTTCGCAGGAGCGACCAGTGTCTGCCAAGTCTAAGGGTCGTGACAAGAAGAGCATGAAGCCTGCGCTCCTGTCGCCAGGACTTCACGAGAAGTTCCAGCAGGCGCTTTCCCTTCACCAGGGTGGTGCGATTGCTGAAGCTCAGGCGCTGTACCTTGAAGTCCTGAAGCAGGAACGCTGGCACTTTGAAAGCCGTCATCTGCTGGGGGTGAGCCTGCAACAATCCGGGCAGCTCGGCAGGGCCCTCGAGAACCTGACCGAAGCGATACGGCTTAATCCTCATCACGCACCAGCGCACTACAACCGCGCAAATGTTCTGAAAGAGCTGCAGCGGTTCGAGGAAGCAGTCGCAAGCTACAACAGTGCAGTTAGCCTGAAGCCGGACTACGTTCAGGCCTATAGCAACCGTGGCAACGCCCTGAAGGAACTGAAAAGGTTTGGCGAAGCCATTGCGAGCTATGACATGGCGATCAGCCTGAGGCCAAGTCAGGCCGAAGTCCACGTCAACCGCGGCAATGCCCTGAGAGAATTGAAGCGGTTCGATGAGGCCGTTTCTTGTTACGACAGGGCGATCAAGCTGAAGCCGGACTATATTGAAGCTTACTGCAATCGCGGTGAGTCCTTTAGACAGGCCAAGCGACTGGACGACGCACTTGCGTGCTACGATAGAGCCGTCGCTCTCAAACCTGACTTTGCACCCGCCTTCAGCGGGCGGGGTTGGTTATTCTCTGAATGGGAGGACTGGGAAGGAGCGAAGAGGGATTTTGAGAAAGCGCTGCTTCATGATCCAGGAGATCTGATGGCTATTTCGGGTCTCTCGAGACTACCTGAAAGGCTCATGACGGATCAGCGTACTGCCGAGCTGCTTGCGGCGTTGGAGAAGGCTGAACCGGGAAGGGATCTTGCGAGCCTGGATTATACGAGAGCAAGGCTTCTCGCGAAGCTGAAGGAGTACGACAGGAGTTTCGTATACATCCGGAGAGCCAATTCTCGCAGGGTCATCGAATTGGGTGAAGAGGATCACAGCTGGAAAAGCTGGTTTGACGAGTTGGAAGTCAGCTTGAAGTCGTGGAAGCCTCGCGCCGTAGCAGAAAGTCAACCCGCAGGAAAGAAACTGCTCGTTATCCTTGGACCTTCTCGGTCCGGCAAAACGTCCCTTGAGCAATTGCTCTGCCGAGAGAGTTCGTTCTTCCGCGGCTTCGAGTCGCATCAAGCTGACTTGGCGGTGGCGAAACTGAGCAGCATGAGTCTGCCCACAACTGAAGCTGACCAGTCTTCTGAATCTGAACTGGATCACGAAGTGCTTGGCACGCTCTTTCCCCATCGCACTGGAGCGATCCTGGAGAAGCAGTACCGCGTTCTGACGATCACAAATCCCTTTCTATTGCCTGCTGCCCACAGAATTCATGACCTGTACGGGAACTCATGCTTTGCTTTCCTGATGAGAGACGCAGTCGACAACGCTGCCGAGATGTTCCGTACGGACTATCGGGATCGTCTCCCATATGCTTACCGGCCAGAGACGGCTCTCGCCTATGTGAAAAAGTATAATGAACTCTCCCTGCTCCTGGCGAAGATGATGCATTCCAGAGCGATGATGATTGATTACGAGAGATTATTGGCATCGCCCGGCGGCATCCTAAGTTCGGTTCATCAAATGCTGCGGTTTCACGCGCCCAACCAAGACTTCAGTCTGGCAGATGACCAGAACCATCGTGAAGTTCACAGCCCGTACAGAACTCAGTTCTTGAAACTGCTCCCACGCTGATGACAGTCAATCTGTTGCAACGCATGTGGTATTCTCTACTCAGTTTCTAACAGTGGCGCGATGGTCTGGGCCAAGCGAAAAGTGATCGAATTGCTAGTCTGGAGGGGCGCGGCACGGAAGCAGTGTGGACGCTTCGCAGAATTCCCCAAAGGTTTCAAAGTGCCATTATCGTCATTACGTGCCCGCAACTATTCGAAACAGAGTTTCTAATTGAGAACCGTAGGGCGCGCCACTTTTTCCCCAAGTTGCGAAGATCGCCACGACTTACGGCGTGTACCAGATCGGCGACGTGTAGGCGCGCTCCTGCGTTGTCATCGGCACCTCGGGCGGCATCTTCACGTTGAAGCGGAGCGCTTCGTAGGCGGTCCAGCGCGGGGTGGGGATCTCGATCACCTTTGCGTAATAGAAGGCGGCCTCGGCGGGGTTGAAGTTGGGGTCGGTCCAGACCGCGATGAGCTCGGGGTCGCCGATGGTGTTCTTCCAGGTGGCGCGGGCGACGTCGACCGTGTTGCCGACGGGCGGAAGTTTGCCGTCGGCGCCGGGCGTGCGGCCGTCCGACCAGGCCACGTCATAGACCTTCTCCTGGGTCTCGCCCTTGGCATCGCGCCAGCCCTTGATGATCTGGATGCGGTCGAGATTGCCGCTCATCGGGTCCTTCATGGCGGCGGCGAGGAAGGTGGGCGCCTTGCCTTCGGGCGCCTTCGGGAGATCGCCGCCCATCGGCACGCCCTTGGCGTAGCCGGCCTGGGCGGGAAGGCGGGTTTCGGTGTCCGCGGCCGTGAAGTCGTAGCCGCCGAAGAAGCGCACCGTCATGCGGGTGCCGGTGGTGGCATAGGTTTCCTTGCGCTTCATCGCGTCGAAGATCGCCTCGCGGGTGTTCGCACTGGCCCAGACGACCGCAAGGCCGCTCGCCGCCTGCTGCCAGCCATAAACGTTGAACTTGGGGTCGGGTGCCGCGATGGTGACGTGCTCCCAGCGCTTGGGCTCAGGCTCCACGCCGGAATGCTTGCCGAAGAAATTGTCTTCCTCTGCGGTGGAGAGCGAGGTGTGCGAATCGGTGCTGCCCACCATGCCGAACTTGTAGGGGTTGACGCCGATCGCGGCCTCGAGCTTGAGGCCCGTCTACAGCGCCTCGCGGGCATACTCGTATTTCAGCATGTCCGGTGTCTTGATCTCGGTGCCGTTGAGGTTGGAGCGGTCCCAGATCTCATAGCCCGCGAACTCGTCATTGGGCGAAAGGGAGGGGTGGGATTCGCCGTCGCCCTTGATCTGCGTCACCTCGATCAGCGGCTCATACTGGATGCGCTTGGCGGCAAGCTCCTTCGTCAGCGGCTTGCCGTCGAAGCTCTCGACCGTGAACATGCGGCCGTTGCTCAGGTTGCCATTGTGCGGAATGGCCAGCACTTCGCTGCCGGTGCGCTGCTCGAACTCCTCCATGTAGGACCACAGGTCCTCCGGGTTCTTGCTGTCGAACTGGGAGAAGGGCAGCGTCTGGTTGGCGCTGCTCGCGTCACCCCGGAACAGCACGTTGCGGTGCAGGTTATAGCCGCCGATGGCGGTCCACTCGAAGCCCAGTATGGCGGTGAAGACGCCGGGGTCGTTGTAGCGGTCGGCAAGCGCGGTATAGGCCTGCCAGGCGTTGCGCACCGCGCGCTCGCTCTTGATCGGCGGCTCATCGCCCGAGAGCGAGCCGACGATCTCCATGGCGGTGGCGAAGATCGTGTTGAAGTCGCCGCTGGTGAGCTTGGCGTGCCACTCCCGCCCCTTCTCGGTTGCCAGCACTTCGGGGTCACCGGCGAGGAGCTGCGGCATCAGCCCATACATCTCCGCATGGTCCGCGACGACGATGAAGTCGAGCGGCCGTGCGAGCTTGGCCCTGAGGCCGCCGGTCGAGAGAACCTCCTCGCCCCTGGCGAAGCGCAAGGCCTCCTCCTGGCCCAGCCGGTTGAGCGTTCCCGCATCGACCGAAATCGCGGTGTGGAGATGCGTGTCGCCGAAGAGCGGCCTGGTCGGGTAGTTCCGCCCCGCATAGGGCGAGAACTCCTTCTTGATGAGGCCCGCCACATCCTCCGCGGTGATCGCCTCATGGTTCTCGGTGTTCTGGGCCAGGGCGCCATGGGCCATCAGGCAGCCTGCGATCGCGGTGGTCAGGAGCACTGTGAGCTTCATGGCGCTTCTCCTGCGGTGAAAGGTCAGGGCGTGTACCAGATGGGCGAGGTATAGGCGCGTTCCTGGACCGTCATCGGCACGATGTCCGGCATCTTGATGCCGAAGCGCTTCTGGTCATAGGCGGTCCAGCGCGGGGTGGGGATCTCGATGACGCGAGCGTAGTAGACAGCGCGCAGCGCCGGGTCGAAGTCCGGGTCCTTCCAGACGGCGATCAACTCCGGGCTGCCGATTGAATTGGTCCAGGTGGCGTTGGCCACGTCGACGGTGTTGCCGACGGGCGGCAGCTTGCCGCCGGCGCCGGGCTTGCGCCCATCCGACCAGGCAACGTCATGAACCTTCTCCTGCAGTTTGCCGGCGGAATCGACCCAGCCCTTGATGATCTGGATACGGTCCAGGTTGCCGCTCAACGGATCCTTCATCGCGGCGGCGAGGAAGGTCGGAGACTTGCCCGCGGGCGCGCTCTTCAGGTCGCCGCCCATCGGCACGCCCTTGGCGTAGCCCGCATCCGCCGGCATGCGCGTTTCCGTGTCGGCTTGTTCGAAGTCCCAGCCGCCGAAGAAGCGCACCAGCATGCGCGGGCCCGTGGTGGAATAGGCTTCCTTGCGCTTCAGCGCATCCCAGATCGCCTCGCGGGTGTTCTCGGTGGCCCAGACGCCGGTGTAGCCGGAGGCCGCCATCTGCCAGCCCTTGATGTTGACCTTCGGCGTCTTGATGACGTCGTGCTCATAGCGGCTGGGCGAGGGCTCCACGCCCGTGTGCTTGCCAAAGAAGTT
>CAIYXE010000047.1 GCA_903930095.1 uncultured Hyphomicrobiales bacterium | reverse complement strand
GGTCAGGCAGCCATTGGCCGTTCCATAGGCATTGAGCATCGGTGGACCCGGAGTTGGTTGAGGGGGTTCGGATCACTCCGTAACGCCGGGGCGTAGGACTGGCAAGGAAGGTAGGTTTTGCCCCCACGCATGTGGGGGAGAGGGAGGGGTGAGGGGGTGGTTTCGCAAGCAAGAAGCCCGACTCGCGGATGCACCCCCTCACCCCGGCCCTCTCCCCCTGCGGGGGCGAGGGGGAGTTTGCTCAGCTAGCGAAATCAAGGTTCGTGGGTGCTTCACGTTCGGGCGATGCCGTGAGAGGCACATCTGCTCCGACGATCTGAAGGTCAAGGCCGGAGAAGCGCGCCTCGCCGGGTCCGTTCAGATAGAAACCGAAACTCAGGGTCTTCGTATGGTCTGGGATGTCGAGGACGATCTCCCGGTAGGACCAGCCGGCGGACCCCTTGAGGGCTCCGTTGCTCCGCAGCGTCTCGAGATTGTTGAAAGCAACCATCGCGTTCTGGGATTCCGCCCGGAGCCAGATCGTGGCACTGCCCAGCAGGTTCTCGCATCGCAGCCATCCGGAATATCGCACGCGCTTCCCGGCATAGGGCTCGGCGTTAACTGATTGCATCAGTGTCGCGTTGCTGGCGTCCATCCCGCGGTCGACCTCGTTCCGAAGGAAGAAGACGGGCCGTCCCCGGTGGGTCTCACTCTGATCGATACCCCCTGTGAAGTCATAGTTGCTCTTGCCCGTCAGGAACCATCCTTCGGGTACGTCGATCTTCGAGGAAACAGGTGACTTTTCGGCGAGCCTTGCCGCCATCACGTTCCCGTCATTGAGGCCGAATTGCCGTGCGACGATGTCGAGGCATTCGCCATGGCTGAGGTCGATCTTCTTGTTCTTCAGGGCCGTCGCCAGGCGTTTGGCCACCATCTTGGCGTCCGACGGCTTCAGGTCACGCAGGTCATGCATGTTTTCAGTCCTTCACATGGAGGGCTTCAAAGGCTGCCTGCATTGCCAGCGCGCCCATGTGTTGGATGAAGACACCAAGGGCAAAGGGCGTGTTCACCATCGCTCCTTGCGCGCAGGCGGCAGGTCACGCCAGACCGGGAAGCAGAATACGCATAGGTTGTAGGATGTCAAGATTCGGAGCACTGTCTGGACATTCGTGCCGATCCCATTACACCCGCTGACCTGTTCTCCCTCTTGAGTCCCTCCGTGACCCCGCACGACATCCTCCGCAAGACCTTCGGTTACGAAACCTTCCGGCCCGGTCAGGAAGGGATCGTCACCACCTTGCTGGAAGGCCGCAACGTGCTGGCGGTGATGCCGACGGGTTCGGGCAAGTCGCTGTGCTATCAGGTGCCGGCGCTGGCGCGGGGCGGTCTGGCGATTGTCGTCTCGCCGCTCGTGGCACTCATGCAGGACCAGGTGGCGGCGCTGAAGCTGGCGGGTGTGGCGGCGGAGACGATCAACTCGGCGGCCAGCCGGGAGGAGAATGTCGTCATCTGGCGCAAGGTGGCTTCGGGTGAGGTGCGGCTGCTGTATCTGTCGCCAGAACGGCTGATGACGGAGCGCATGATCGCGGCGCTCTCGCGGCTGGAGGTGACGCTCATCGCCATCGACGAGGCGCATTGCATCTCGCAATGGGGGGCCTCCTTCCGGCCTGAATATGACATGCTGCAGACGTTGCGGCAGTCATTCCCCGGCGTGCCCATCGGGGCCTTCACGGCCACTGCCGATGAAGCCACGCGGCGCGATATCGTGGGCAAGATCTTCGGCGGAGAGGCTGAGGTCTATGTCGCGGGCTTCGACCGGCCCAACATCAACCTCGCCGTGGCGCCCAAGGACAATGCCAAGCAGCAGTTGCTCGATTTCCTGGATGGGCGGGCAGGCCAATCAGGCATCGTCTATGCGCTGTCGCGCAAGTCGACGGAGGAACTGGCCGCCTTCCTCGTCTCCAAGGGCCGCCGTGCCATCGCCTATCATGCGGGGATGACCGCAGAAGACAGGGCAGAAGCGCAGAACCTGTTCATGACGGAGAAGGGCATCATCGTCTGTGCCACCATCGCCTTCGGCATGGGCATCGACAAGCCGGACGTGCGGTTTGTCTTCCATGCCGACCTGCCGTCCTCGCTTGATGCCTATTACCAGGAGATCGGCCGGGCGGGCCGCGATGGCAGCCCGGCGGAGGCCCGCATGGTCTATGGCCTCTCCGACATCCAGATGCGCCGCCGCTTCATCGACCAGGAGGAGGGCGGCGATGAGCGCCGGAGGCGTGAGCACAAGCGCCTCGACGCGCTGGTGGCTTATTGTGAGGCGCCCGAGTGCCGCCGCCAGAACCTGCTCTATTATTTCGGCGAGGAGTCGGAGCCCTGCGGCAACTGTGACGTCTGCCTTGACCCCGTGCATCTGGTTGATGGCACGGCGGAGGCCAAGTGGGTGATCGAGGCGGTGAAGGCCACGGGCCAGCGCTTCGGTGCGGCCCATATCGCGGATGTGCTGGCGGGCAAGTCCAATGACAAGGCCGAGGCCCTGCACCACACGGAGCTTGCCGTCTTCGGCATCGGCAGGGCGCATGGCCGCCAGCACTGGCAATCCATGATCCGGCAGATGGTGGGCGGCGGCTATCTCTCGATCGATGTCGGGGGTTATGGTGGCTTGTCGCTCTCGGCCAAGGGCGTGGCACTCGCCCGTGGTGAAGGTTCGTTCCGCTACCGTGAGACCGCGGCGAAGCCCTCGAAAAAGGCCGAACGCGCGCGCAAGATGATCGCTGCGGTCGAGACTGAGGGCGTATCAGACGAGTTGCTGCAGCGCCTCAAGTCACTGCGTGCGAAGCTGGCGCGGGAGCGCAAGGTGCCCGCCTATGTGATCTTCACCGACCGCACACTGATCGACATGGCCGCCAAGCGCCCACTCACCCGCTGGGACTTCGGCGAGGTGCATGGGGTGGGTGAATCGAAGCTGCAGCAGTTCGCCGAGATCTTCCTCGCCGAGATCCGCGCCCACCTGCAGGATGCGCGTGGAGTTGCCTGAGGCGGGTGCGGCGGGCTAATCCCTCAGCCCGCAACCAGGATAGATATATTGAAACCTTCCCGCCTGCTCGAGACGAATGCGCTGCTCGTCATCGCCATGCCGCTGATCTTCGCTTATCTGGCGGATGTGCTGATGATCATCACCGCCAAGATGGTGGTGGGACGGCTCGGCGCCATGGAACTCGCCGC
>CAIYXE010000046.1 GCA_903930095.1 uncultured Hyphomicrobiales bacterium | reverse complement strand
CCTGTCGCCCAATGTGCGGGTCAATTCCTTCTCGGCGCTGGAAGAGTCGGTGGTGCTGCCCTCCGTGCACATCCACCGCAATGCGCGGCTGAAGAAGGTCGTGATCGACACCAGCGTGGTCATTCCGGAGGGACTTGTCGTAGGCGAGGATCCGGCACTCGACGCCAAGCGCTTCCGCCGCACGCCATCCGGCATCTGCCTCATCACGCAACCGATGATCGACCGCCTGTCCGCATGAGGATTTTCGCCGCCGCCTCCGAAATCTTCCCGCTGGCGAAGACCGGCGGCCTCGCCGATGTCACGGGGGCGCTTCCCGGCGCGCTGGCAGGCCATGGCATGGGCGTCGTCACCGTCGTTCCGGGCTACCCCGCGGTTCTGGCGGCGCTCGAGGATCATGCCGTGGTGCATGGCTATGGCGATCTCTTCGGCGGCAAGGCCCGGCTTCTCAAAGGCCGCGCCAGGGGCCTCGACATCATCGCCGTCGATGCGCCCCATCTCTACGACCGCCCCGGCAACATCTATCTCGGCCCCGACGGCAAGGACTGGCCGGACAATGCGCGCCGCTTCGCCGCCCTGTCGAAGGCCGCCGCGGACCTGGCCTGCGGCAAGGCCGGAGAGGACGGCGCCGACATCCTCCACTGCCATGACTGGCAGACGGCGCTCGCCCCCGTCTATGTGAAGTTCGCCGGTGGCAAAAAGCCGGCCAAAACCGTGATGACGGTGCACAACATCGCCTTCCAGGGCCAGTTCCCGGCCTCGATCTTCGGCACGCTGGGATTGCCGGCCCAGGCCTTCGCCATCGACGGCCTCGAGTATTACGGCAATGTCGGCTTCCTCAAGGGAGGGCTCGCCACAGCGGACCGGATCACCACGGTGAGCCCCAGCTATGCCCAGGAGATCTGCACGCCGGAATTCGGCATGGGCCTCGACGGGCTGCTCCGCGCGCGGCGGGACGTGCTCGCAGGGATCGTCAACGGCATCGACGAGGCGGTGTGGGATCCGGCGAGGGATCCGCATCTTCCGCAGACCTACGGCGCGAAGACGCTCGACCGGCGCACCGCCAACAAGCGCGCCGTCGAACAACGCTTCCAGCTCGCCCAAGGCGATGGCATCCTGCATGGCGTGGTCAGCCGCCTGACCTGGCAGAAGGGCATGGACATCTTCGTGGCGTGCCTTGACGCGCTGGTGGCGGGCGGCGCGAGGCTGGCGCTCATCGGCGCCGGGGAAGCCGACATCGAGAAGGCGATCCTCGCCGCCGCCCAGCGCCACCCCGGCCGCATCGGCGCCGTGCTGGGCTATGACGAGGGCCTGTCGCACCTCATCCAGGCGGGCTGCGACACCATCCTCGTGCCCTCGCGCTTCGAACCCTGCGGGCTCACGCAGCTCTATGGGCTGCGCTATGGCTGCCTGCCGGTCGTGGCGCGGACCGGCGGCCTCAATGATACGGTGATCGACGCCAATGACGCGGCCATCCGGGCGGGCGTGGCCACCGGCTTCCAGTTCTCGCCCGTCGACCAGGCAACGCTCGCGCATGCGCTGGCGCGCGCCGCGGACTGCTATGCGGACCCTTCCCTGTGGCGCGGCATGCAGAAGCGCGCCATGGCCTCCGACGTGTCCTGGTCGCGCAGCGCGGCTGCCTATGTCCAGCTCTACCGCAATCTCCTGAAGGCTTGATCCATCGCCATGATCCGCACCATTGCCACCACGCCCTTCGACGGCCAGAAGCCCGG
>CAIYXE010000045.1 GCA_903930095.1 uncultured Hyphomicrobiales bacterium | reverse complement strand
CGCATACCACAACGCTTCGGCCTCGATCCCATCCGCGACATCCAGGTGCTGTGCCCGATGAACCGCGGCGGCGTTGGCGCCCGGTCGTTGAACGTCGAGTTGCAGAAGGCGCTGAATCCCGCCGGCGAGCGCAAGGTCGAGCGCTTCGGTTGGACGTTCGCGCCGGGCGACAAGGTGATGCAGATCGAGAACGACTACGACAAGGAAGTCTACAATGGCGACATCGGCTACATCGACGATGTCGATCCCGATGCCGGCGAACTCACCGCCAGCTTCGATGGCCGTGCCGTCACCTACGGATTTGGGGAACTCGACACGCTGGTGCCGGCCTATGCCGCGACCATCCACAAGAGCCAGGGGTCCGAGTATCCCGCGGTTGTCATCCCGGTGCTGACCCAGCACTACGCCATGTTGCAGCGGAACCTGCTCTACACCGGCGTCACACGCGGCAAGCGCTTGGTGGTGCTGGTAGGTCAGCGGAAGGCCGTGGCGATTGCCGTGCGCAACGTGTCCGGACGGCGCCGGTGGTCCAAGCTAAACGAATGGCTGAACCCCAAGGGTGCGCTGGCCGTGTGAGGAAAAGATAGGCGCCGGCACTGACTCCCCGCCACGCTGGTCGCATGCTGACTACGCTCTACTACCTTCTTCACCCCTTGGCTTCGCTGCCCCACAGATCGCTATTCCATCGTGCGTCGATCCGCGTAGATGTTCGCAGCGCGATGCAGCAGAACATTCCGCTCCCCAACCCCCACCTCCCGCCGCACCTCCGAGAGGTCTGCGCCATCCTGGCCGCAGGCCTGCTGCGGCTGCGCAGCCGCACGGCCGAAGAATGCGCGCGTGACGCCGCGGAGACCGGGGACCACGGAGAGTTTCGCCTACACTACGTGCCCCACCAGCGCGGTCATGCAACCCGGACCAACCGGAGAGACGCATGACCAGACTGGCCAAACCCAAGGGTGCCGAGGCCACCGCCGCGCCCGCTACGTTCCCCGCCATCCCGCCGGCCGACGTGCTGCGGCGCTTGGCGGCATTGAAAATCGCGCCGGCCGCGGAATTGCAGGCGCACTGGCGTGAACTGTTCGGCAAGGAGGCGCCGCCGCACAACCGGACTTTCCTACAAAGCCGGCTGGCTTACCGCATCCAGGAGTTGGCCTATGGGGGGTTGAAGCCCGAGACGCTGCGGCGGCTCGAGGCGCTGGGCGAGCAGCTTGACGGCGGCAACCCGGTGATGCGGCGCATCCGGGTGGACGACAAGCCGGTCACCGGCACCAAGCTGGTGCGGAACCACCAGGGGGTCGAGCACACCGTGACCGTCCTGGCCGATGGGTATTCCTGGGAAGGCCGCCCCTACAAATCGCTGTCTGCCATCGCGCGCGCCATCACCGGCACCCGCTGGAATGGCTGGACGTTCTTCGGCATTGCGAACCGGCGGGGGTCAGCATGAGCCGGAAATCTGGACTTCCCGCCGGTGGGAAGTCGACGGCCGCACCGTCTGTCCGTAAGGTCCGGTGCGCCGTCTACACCCGGAAATCCACCGACGAGGGGCTGGAGAAGGAATTCAACAGCCTGGATGCGCAGCGCGAGTCCTGCGAGGCATATATCGCCTCCCAACGTTCCGAAGGCTGGGTGCTGGTCCATGACCGCTACGACGACGGCGGCGTCTCAGGCGGCACGCTGGAACGTCCGGCGCTGCAGCGGCTTCTGCGAGACATCGAGGCCGGGTTGGTCGACGTCGTGGCTGTCAACAAAATTGATAGGCTGTCGCGTTCGCTGATGGATTTCG
>CAIYXE010000044.1 GCA_903930095.1 uncultured Hyphomicrobiales bacterium | reverse complement strand
GATCGGCGACGGCGTGTTCGAGGTGAAGTCGACGAACGGCGACACCTTCCTCGGCGGTGAAGACTTCGACATGCGCATCGTCGACTACCTCGCCGATGAGTTCAAGAAGGAGCAGGGCATCGACCTGCGCAAGGACAAGCTTGCGCTCCAGCGCCTGAAGGAAGCCGCGGAGAAGGCCAAGATCGAGCTTTCGTCCTCGGCCCAGACCGAAATCAACCTGCCCTTCATCACGGCGGATGCCTCAGGCCCCAAGCATCTTGCGCTGAAGCTCACCCGCGCCAAGCTCGAAGCTCTCGTGGATGACTTGATCCAGAAGACCATCGAGCCCTGCCGCGCGGCGCTGAAGGATGCCGGTGTCACCGCTGGCCAGATCGACGAGGTCGTTCTCGTCGGCGGCATGACGCGCATGCCGAAGGTCATCGAGGTGGTGAAGCAGTTCTTCGGCAAGGAGCCGCACAAGGGTGTGAACCCGGACGAGGTCGTGGCCATCGGCGCTGCGATCCAGGCCGGCGTGCTCAAGGGCGAAGTGAAGGACGTGCTCCTCCTCGACGTCACACCGCTGTCGCTCGGCATCGAGACGCTGGGTGGTGTGTTCACGAGGCTCATCGACCGCAACACCACGATCCCGACCAAGAAGAGCCAGGTGTTCTCGACCGCTGACGACAACCAGACGGCCGTGACGATCCGCGTCTTCCAGGGCGAGCGTGAGATGGCGGCCGACAACAAGATGCTGGGCCAGTTCGACCTGATGGGCATTCCGCCCGCTCCGCGCGGCGTGCCGCAGGTGGAGGTGACCTTCGACATCGATGCCAACGGCATCGTCAACGTGTCCGCCAAGGACAAGGCGACGAACAAGGAGCAGCAGATCCGCATCCAGGCGTCTGGCGGCCTGTCTGACTCCGAGATCGACAAGATGGTCAAGGAAGCGGAGGCCAACGCCGCCGAGGACAAGAAGCGCAAGGATCTGGTGGAAGCCAAGAACCATGCGGAAGCCCTGGTCCATTCGACCACCAAGTCCCTGGCCGAGTTCGGCGACAAGGTGTCGGCCGCCGACAAGTCGGCCATCGAAACCGCGATCGCGGACGTCAAGTCTTCGCTCGAAACCGATGACGCCGAGGCGGTGAAGGAAAAGACCAACGCGCTGGCCCAGGCTTCGATGAAGCTCGGCGAGGCGATGTACAAGGCCCAGGCCGGCCAGGCCGAGGCCGATGCCCAGCGTGACGCTGGCGCCGCGGGCGGCGCCGACGATGTGGTCGATGCCGACTTCGAGGAAGTCAAGGACGACGACAAGAAGGTCTGACGTCCTGTGAAAACTGGAACCCCGCTTCTCGTCGCCTGTCCTCATGAGGCTCGCAACGTGGGGCGGGGTTCTGTTATATCGAACCAATCATTGTCCACGCCCTGAGTCTCCTGCTCGCCAGAGCGGGGGTCCACGGGCGATAACCCGCAAGCGGTATGTGATTCATGGCCAAACGCGACTTTTACGAAGTTCTGGGCGTCGGCAAGTCGGCCGACGAAAAGGATCTGAAGGCCGCTTATCGCAATCTCGCAAAGCAGTTCCACCCAGACGCCAACCCGGGCGACAAGACGGCCGAGGCCAAGTTCAAGGAAATCAACGAGGCCTATGACGTTCTGAAGGACCCGCAGAAGAAGGCCGCCTATGACCGTTTCGGCCATCAGGCCTTTGAAGGCGGCATGGGCGGTGGCAGGGGTCCCGGCGGGGCAGGTTTCGGGCCTGAGTTCAACTCCTCGATGTCGGACATCTTCGAGGACCTGTTCGGCGATTTCATGGGCGGCGGCGGACGCAGCAGGCGCGGTGGCACTGGCCGCGGCGGCACGGGCGCCTCGCGCGGGGCGGACCTCCGCTACAACATGGAAATCAGCCTTACGGAAGCGTTTTCCGGCAAGGCCGCACAGATCCGCGTGCCCTCATCGGTCTCCTGCGATACCTGCAGCGGAACGGGCGCCAAGCCGGGCTCCGCACCCAAGGTCTGCGCCACCTGCGGCGGCCAGGGCGCCGTGCGCTCACAGTCGGGCTTCTTCACGGTGGAGCGGACCTGCCCGACCTGCCAGGGCCGCGGCCAGGTCATCTCGGACCCCTGCACCGCCTGCAGCGGCCAGGGCCGCGTTACCAAGGAAAGGACGCTCTCGGTCAACATTCCCTCGGGCGTGGAAGATGGCACGCGCATCAGGCTGGCGAATGAGGGCGAGGCAGGCCTTCGCGGCGGGCCTTCTGGCGATCTCTATATCTTCCTCTCGGTCCGCCCGCACGAGTTCTTCCAGCGCGACGGGGCAGACCTCTTCTGCAAGGTGCCGGTCTCGATGACGACAGCCGCCATGGGCGGCGAGATCGAGGTGCCCACCATCGACGGCAAGAAGGCGCGCGTCACCATTCCGGAAGGCACCCAGACGGGCAAGCAGTTCCGCCTCAAGAACAAGGGCATGCCGGTGCTGCGCTCAACCCAGACGGGCGACATGTATATTCAGGTGGCGGTCGAAACCCCCGTCAACCTGACCCGCCGACAGCGGGAACTGCTGAAGGAATTCGAGAAAGAGGCGCGCAACAATAGCCCTGAATCCGAAGGGTTCTTCGCCCGCGCCAAGGCCTTCTGGGACGGTTTCGGAAGCTGAGAAAAGGCTCTCATCCGGCCTGCCCGCCACCTTCCCCCGTCCTGCGGACGGGAGAAGGCACTCGTGGTGAGCTTTCCCTTGTTTCTCAGTCCACCTTCTCGCCTGGATAGACACCCCACAACTGGGTCTGCTCGACGAAGCCGTCGTAGCTGCCCGCATCGACTTGGCACCACTGGCCGTTGCAGCCCTCAACCTCAGCCAGCACCCCTGCGGCGGCCTGGGCGACCAATCCGGCACCCGGCTGGGCGTTGGCGAGGAGCGGCACAGTCTGGCCCTGCTTCCAGGGTGCAATCACGGCGGTGCGCTTGCCGGAGAGCATGTTCTGGAGGATCCAGCCTTCTTCACCGTCAGAATCGCGTACCCGCCGCCAGTTTTCAAATTCTGCAACGATTTCAACGGGAAGGCCCTTGCGCTGGAACACCCAGGCGACCGGATGATCGCTCGAGGGGCCGCGCCGCACATTCACCTTCTCAGCCTTGAGCGACACGAAACGGGGAATCGGCAGGCCCGAGGGCCCGACGGGCCGCTGGGTCTCCCCCACGATTGAGCCCGTCACCTCGCCCGGCGCCGCAATGGCCTGCGAATCGGTCCGCTTGCCGATGACCGACCATGCGACCGCCGCCGCCACACCGATACAGGCCACGCTCAGAATGATGGAGCCAAAACGCCGATTGCGGCCCGGGCTTCCCGCCATGATCAATGAAATCCCCTTCGATCCCCGTCATCCGCGCAGATGCGCGCCATTTGGCCGGGGCCCGTTCGACACAAAGCCAGTTTACACCACGCGCCCTCCTGTGCCAACGGAGGAGGCGATATGGATCAGTGACAGGATTGATCCGGCACGGTTAAGATTATGTTGCACACTGAGGCTGGAGCCAGGATTACCGCATGAGCAAGCGCAAGCCCATCGTCGTCGTCACCCGGAAGCTGCCCGACGTCGTCGAGACCAGGATGATGGAGCTGTTCAACACGAGGCTCAATGCGACCGACGAGCCCATGGACAAGGCGGGGCTGGCAGAGGCCGTGAAGACGGCAGAAGTGCTTGTGCCCACCGTCACCGACAGGATCGACAAGGCGGTGCTGATGCAGGCGGGAGAGCAGCTCAAGCTCATCGCCAATTTCGGCAACGGTGTCGACAACATCGACGTCGAGACGGCCCTGTCGCGCGGCATCACCGTCACCAACACGCCGGGCGTGCTGACGGAAGACACGGCAGACTTCACCATGGCGCTCATCATGGCCGTGTCACGCCGCATCATCGAGGGAGCAAAGGTGATCGGGGCGGACAACAGCTGGGCCGGATGGTCACCCACCTGGATGCTGGGCCACAGGATCGGCGGCAAGCGCCTGGGCATCATCGGCATGGGCCGCATCGGCACCGCGGTTGCCCGCCGCGCCAAGGCCTTCGGCCTCCAGATCCACTATCACAACCGCAAGCCCGTCCACCCGAAGGTGGAGGAGGAGCTCGAGGCGACCTATTGGGAAAGCCTCGACCAGATGCTGGCGCGCATGGACATCGTCTCCGTCAACTGCCCGCACACGCCTGCCACCTATCACCTGTTGTCAGCACGCCGCCTCAAGCTGATGAAAAAGGAGGCGATCATCGTCAACACCGCGCGCGGCGAGGTGATCGACGAGAACGCACTGGCGCGCATGCTGGAGGCAGGCGAGCTGGGCGGCGCAGGCCTCGACGTGTTCGAGCATGAGCCCGCCGTCAACCCGCGCCTGCTCAAGGCCAAGAAGGCCGTGCTTCTGCCTCACATGGGCTCAGCCACCATCGAAGGCCGCATCGACATGGGCGAAAAGGTCATCATCAACATCAAGACCTGGGTGGATGGGCATAACCCGCCGGACCGCGTGCTGCCGTCAATGCTGTGAAGAGGCCCTCATCCGGCCTGCCGGCCACCTTCTCCCATCCCTTCGGGACGGGAGAAGGGGATAATCATCTCACAGCTGTCCCTTCTCCCGTTGCGTAGCAATGGGAAAAGGTGCCCGACAGGGCGGATGAGGGCCTCCCTCCGCGAGTCCAAGCTTCAGGCGATCGCCCGCATCGACTTCCCGCGTGCCTTGGCATAGGCGCGCACCGCATTGCCGAAGGCGGTGAACAGCTTCACCGAGTCGGGATTGCCCAGCGCCTTGAACTCCGGGTGCCATTGCGTGCCGATGGCGAAGCCCTTGGCGTCGCGCACCGAGACTGCCTCGATGATGCCGTCCGGAGCGGTGGCCTCGACCGCAAGGCCCTTGGCCAGCCGCTTGATGCCCTGGCGGTGGATCGAGTTCACCATGGTCTCGCGCTTGCCCAGGATCTGCTCGAGAATGCCGCCGGGGCGGATGTTGATGGCGTGGGCGGGCGCATAGCGCACGTCGACGTCGTCATGCTTGGGCGCGCGGTGGTCGAGGCGGCCCTCGATGTCCTGCAACTCGGTCTCGAGCGTTCCGCCCATCACGACGTTCAGCTCCTGGAAGCCGCGGCAGATGCAGAACAGCGGAAGCCCACGCTTCACCACCTTCTCGATCAGCCGCAGCGTCACCGCGTCGCGGGCATGGTCATATGGCTCATGGGCGGGCGAGGGCTGCTCGCCATAATGCGGCGGATGCACGTTCGAGACGGCCCCGGTGATGACGATGCCGTCGAAATGATCGAGCAGGGCGTCAAGCTCCAGAGCATCCAGCATGGACGGGATCATGACCGGCGAGCACAGCGCCACCTCGGCCACGGCGCGCAGGTACTTGTCGCCGATCGAATGGAACAGGAAGCCGTGGTTTTCGTAGGTATCCGCCGGCAGTCCGACGAGGGGCAGGTAGGACATTTCCGAACCTTGTGGATCATCTGGTTTGGCGTCTAGATAGACCGACCGGCAGGGGAAGTCCAACCGATGGCTCAAATCACGCCCGCACAACAGCTTTTCGACCTCTCAGGCGAGGTGGTTTTGGTCACGGGTGCATCCTCCGGCCTCGGCCGGCGCTTTGCCCGGGTGCTTGCGGCGCATGGCGCGAAGGTGGTTGCGGCGGCGCGCCGCGTGGACCGCCTGGCCGAACTGGCGGGCGAGCAGGAGGGCATTGCGCCACTCGCCCTCGACGTGACGGCCCCGGAAGGGTTCAGCGCCGCGCTGGAGGAGGCCGAGCGGCATTTTGGGCCGCTGACGCTGCTCGTCAACAATGCCGGGATTGCGTCCGGAAAGCGCATCCTGGACACCGCTGAGGAAGAGTGGGCAGCGGTGCAGAGGACCAATGTCGAAGCGGTCTGGCACCTCTCACGCGCTTTCGCGGGGCGCCTTATTGCCCGGCAGAGCCCCGGAGCCATCATCAACATCGCATCCCTGGTGGCTGAGAAGGTGGGCGTCTCCTCCGCCGCCTATGCCGTCAGCAAGGCGGCGGTCCTGCATATGACAAAGGCCCAGGCGCTTGAATGGGCGCGCCACGGCATCCGCGTCAACGCCATCTGCCCCGGCTTCATCGCGAGCGAGATGACGGACGGCTACCTTTCCAGCCCGGCGGGCCAGGACATGATCAGCCGCATTCCGCAGCGCCGCGCGGGCGATCCCTCCGATCTCGACGGCGTGATCCTGCTGCTGGCGTCTTCGCGGGCATCGGGCTTCATGACGGGCGCCGCGCTGCGCGTCGATGGCGGCCATGCCCTCGCATAGAAAGTAAAGACAGATGGACTTTTCCCTTCCCCCCGAAATCGAAACACTCCGCCGGAAGGCTGGAGCCTTCATCGAGGCGCATGTGCTGCCGCTCGAAACCGACCGGGCGAACTATGACCCGCATGAGAACATCCGCCTCGATGTCCTGAGGCCGCTGCGCGACAGGGCCAAGGCCGAAGGCCTGTGGGCGCCGCAAATGCCGCAGGCGCGCGGGGGGCTGGGCCTGCCCATGATCGGCTGGGCTGCCTTCTACGAGGAGGCGAACCGCTCGATCTTCGGCCCGCTGGTCTTCAACTGTGCGGCCCCCGATGATGGCAACATGAACGTCCTCAACAAGGTGCTGAAGACCGATGCCCAGAAGGACAAGTGGCTGCAGCCCATCATCGATGGCAGCATCCGCTCATCCTTCGTGATGACGGAGCCACATCCGGGCTCGGGCTCGGACCCTGGCGGCATGATGCTGACGAGGGCCGAAAGGCATGGTGGAAAATACATTGTCCACGGCCGGAAATGGTTCATCTCCGGGGCTGATGGCGCCACCCATTTCATCCTCGTCGCGCGCACCTCGGATGATGCGCGCAACGGTCTCTCGGCTTTCCTCTTCCACAGTGACCAGCCGGGCTGGCGCATTCTCCGCCGCGTGCCCACCATGGGGCCGGAAGAACTCGGCGGCACCTGCGAGCTTGAGTTTGATGGTCTGGAGATTCCGGAGGAGAACCGGTTGATGGAGGAGGGCGATGGTTTGCGCCTCACCCAGATCAGGCTTGGTCCGGCCCGTCTCACCCACTGCATGCGCTGGACGGGGCTTGCCAAGCGCTGCCTCGAGATCGCCCACGCCTATGTGAAGGAGCGCAAGGCCTTCGGATCAACCCTGGCGGAGCGCGAAAGCGTGCAGATCATGCTGGGCGAAGTGGCCGCCGAAATCGAGAAGGGCCGCCTCCTCACCATGCATGCTGCCTGGAAGCTCGACAGGGGCGAGAAGGCGCAGAAGGAAATCTCCATGGCCAAGATCCACGTGGCGGAAACGCTGCACCGCGCTGCTGATGTGGGCGTGCAACTGTGCGGTGCGCGCGGCTATTCGAAGGATACGGTGCTGGAATGGATCTACCGCTATGCACGCTGCGCCAAGCTGGTTGATGGCGCTTCCGAGGTGCACAAGATGGTGCTGGCGCGCAGCCTCGCCAAGGAGGGTGGTGATTTCTGGCGCTGGGGGTAGCGGGACATTGGATTGTCCAGCCAATCCAGTATAGTCGCGGCCATGTCCAAATCGACCCATAGCCTCGCCGATCTCTACGATCTTTCGATCACGCGCCTGTTCCTCACCGGGCCGCAGGCGATCCTGCGCATGATGCTGATGCAGTCAGAGCGTGACCGGAGGGCGGGGCTCGACACGGCGGGCTATGCCTCCGGCTATCGCGGCTCACCTGTGGGCACCGTGGACAACCAGTTCCAGGCCGCGAAACATGTGCTGGCGCCGCGCAACATCGTGTTCCAGCCAGGCCTCAACGAGGACCTTGCGGCAACCGCATGCTGGGGTACACAGCAGGCGGAAATGCGCGGCGATGGCAAGTACGACGGCGTCTTCGCCCTGTGGTATGGCAAGGGGCCTGGGGTAGACCGCACCGGCGACGTGTTCCGCCATGCCAATATGGCCGGTACCTCGCCCCATGGCGGCGTGATCGCCATCGCCGGTGATGACCATTCGGGCGAATCCTCCACAGTCGTCCATGCGAGCGACGTCGCGCTGATGGATGCAATGATCCCCGTGCTCAGCCCGGCTGGCGTGCAGGAAATCATCGACTTCGGACTGCTCGGATACGCGCTGTCGCGCCATGCGGGCGTCTGGGTGGGCCTCAAATGCGTGCATGACACGGTCGAATCCTCGGCTGTCGTGGAGGCTGGCATTGACCGCCTGTCGCCGGTCCTGCCGTCAGAACCTGTGCCGCCGCCTGGTGGCCTGTCGATCCGGCCGGCTGATGACCGGGTCGTGCAGGAGGAGCGCCTGCACATGCACAAGCTCCCGGCGGT
>CAIYXE010000043.1 GCA_903930095.1 uncultured Hyphomicrobiales bacterium | reverse complement strand
TGTTCCGACGAAGGCATTTTCATAGTCATAGTCTTTGCACGCTCCATGCTCGACGCCATTGACGGGAATGACGTTTTAGGGCGGCTGGCTTGAAGCGGGCTGCGACACCAGCCTGAGATGCTGGAACTGCCCGTCACTATCGCGCCGCCACCGGCACTCAACGGGACCACATACATGCAATAGTCTCTCACTGCGTCTGGTACAGAATGTCGGTCAGGCCAGGGAACAATGTTCGCGCGGTGAAATAAGGCTGCTGAGAAGCGATAGTTTGAGGCAATCTGACGAACATCATTGAGAATGAAGACATCAACCGGATACAGCCGATCAGGCCGTCACGGGAGTATGTGCTGACGCGGCAGACGAAGGAGCAGATCGCGGCGCACAATGAAGCGGGAAAGCGGATATGCAGATGGAACAGCTAATCGGTCAGTCACGGATGATGTGCAATCTCAACCGGCTTCGCCGCCCGTGCTGGCGCCGAAACCGTCATTGCACTAACATTCTGCGCGGAACACCCAATGGGAGCTGATCACCTTCGCATCGCCACTTGCCGCAACACGACCGGCGGCTTCCAATGTAGAAAGCTTGCCGCGCAGAGCCTCGATCCGGTTCAAGACCGTTAGTTCAATCGAGACACGCTCAAAGTGTTCAGCGCTGATCGTGAATTTACGGAGCTACAGCAGCGTCGAAGCCATCATGACGCCGACCAACAGCAAGGCCGCAATGCTGATTTCAGCACTCAATGTGTTCATGAAGGAGCGCTTCGCTTAGCGGTTGACATCAAACGTGCACGATCTGGCGAAGAAAAGTCTGAGCGCGTTGCGTGGTTGGGTTTGTGAAGAAGTCTGTTGGCGTTCCGACTTCAACAATTCTTCCACGATCCATGAATACGATGCGGTCAGCCACCCGACGGGCGAAACCCATCTCGTGGGTCACGCAAAGCATGGTCATGCCACCAATCGCGAGGTCTGTCATGACATCGAGAACTTCACCGATCATTTCCGGATCGAGCGCCGAAGTCGGCTCGTCGAACAGCATGACGGATGGCTTCATGCACAGGGCGCGGGCAATCGCCACCCGCTGTTGCTGTCCTCCGGAGAGTTGCACCGGGTGCTTTGCGCGCTGTTCAGCGATCCCAACGCGTTTCAACAGCGTCATGGCTAGGTCCATAGCCTCCGCTTTCGTCGCGCGACCGGTGGCAACCGGCGCGAGCGTGCAGTTCTCAAGCACCGTGAGATGAGGAAAGAGGTTGAAGTTCTGGAAGACCATCCCAACGTCGCGGCGCACCTCATGAATGCTTCTTGATGAGGCCGTGAGGAGATGACCATTCACTTTGATGTCGCCGGCATCATGTGGCTCAAGATGATTGATGCAGCGGATCAGCGTCGATTTGCCCGACCCAGAGGGTCCACAAATCACGATCTTTTCGCTAGGCATGACATCCAGCGTGACATCATTCAAAGCCCGGAACGTCCCAAAGCTCTTTCCGACGTTATGCAGGGCCACAATGGGCGACTTGGGTATCTCACCGACGGACATCGATAGCCTCCATCGGCGACTCGGTGAGTGCCTTGCCTGCAGCTTTGGATCGGTCGGCCCAGGCAAACCGCTGCTCAACCCGCCGCTGCACTGCCACCAAAGCGAACACCATAACAAGATAGTATAGCAGTGCTACAGTGTAGTATTCTGAGAAATGAAACGTTCTGGCAACAGCTGTTTGTGTAACGGTCATCAATTCCGTCAAAGATATAACAGACGCAAGTGACGTCAGCTTCAGCAGGCTGATAAATTCGTTGACTGTCGGCGGAACCGCGATCCGAAACGCTTGCGGCAGCACAATATACCAGTAGACTTGGTACGACTTGAGACCGAGCGCGTTGCCCGCGGCGGATTGGCCAGGATCAACGTGAGCCGGTGCTCGAGGTTATCGAAAAGGTGAAGCGGCGCTTCGGCGATGCCACCAGCGTACTCGACGCCTGCGATCGGGAACAACGCATGTCTGCTGGAAAGCGGCCGACCCTGTTAGTCTACCAGGTCATCTGCACCGATCAGGAAGCGATGAGCTGGTCGGAGGAAGATCTGGGAAACCTGCGCGTGGCGCTCAACGCGCTGGTGAGATTGTTCCGGTTGTAATGCCTACAGACAGATTTCTGACGATAGCGGTGGTCTTGATATTCTTGATGGGTTCAATTCACAAGTTATCGGAGTAGGGCCTCAGATCGGCTACTACTTCACAGTGGGTGACGTGGCGATATTCACCAACTTAAGAGGATACATCGAGGTCGAGGCAGAGAACCGACCGAAGGGTAAAAGTCTAATCCTGACCGTCAATCTTCCTCTTTCCAAGCTTGCTGCAGTACACTGAGACGTGAGTCCCTTGCCAGATCGGAGTGGTGTTAGCTTCTTGGATCATCGATTAGCAAAAAGACCCCCGGCTCAGGGAGAGACCGGGGGGACGAGTTGTTTTGCAAGCCGGGGGGCCTACATCTTGAAAGCTATCAATCGACCTATGCTAAAGCATTAGTGATTTTACTTACTGGTACCAGTGGTTTACCTCAGTTGGATGGTGGTCAAGCGCTGCTCTTTCAGAGAACGTACTCAACGACAGTGAGGGAGGAATAGGCATAGTTCTCGTCGATGCTGTTCAGCTGCTCAAGAACAGCTTTGCAGAGAAGCAGATTCGTTTTGATCTGGAAGTGGCTGTATCAGGCTTGAGTTACCGCTTCCCATGCATGACCCGCGCCCAACTAACCGAGGATGTACTGCTGATTCTTGAGGAACAGAGAACCGCTGCTGCAGCGTGATGTCCTCGTTCCTGCATAGGCGGCAAGAGGTCCTGAATTAGTCACTGAACTCCATGGGTGGAAACCACCACGTGTTTCAAGCACTGGCAGAGGAAGGCATCTACTGCAGGGGCAATGTGTCAAGTTGCAACGATCAGCGAC
>CAIYXE010000042.1 GCA_903930095.1 uncultured Hyphomicrobiales bacterium | reverse complement strand
GGGTTGCTGGCCAGGTGCTGCTCCACCTTCACGATCAGGGCCTCGTAGTCGCCCTTCTCCTCGGCCTCGGCCATGCGCGCGGCCAGCGGCACGCCGGGCAGGCCGGGGCTCCCGGACTTGACGTAAAGCGGAATGGCGACAATCGGCACCAGCAGCACGCAGAGCAGCGCCACGGCGGGGGCAACGGCGGCCTGCCGTTCCTGCGGGCGCCCTGCCGCGGCGATGATGCGGCGCGAAATCTCGTTGCGGGCGGCCTCCGCCTCCGCAGGCCCGATCACGCCGCGCTCAAGGTCGCGGTCAAGTTCTGCCAGCTGGTCGCGGAATACGGCCCGGTCATAGGCATTGCGGTCAACGCCTTCGCCCGCCCCGCGCTTCAGGACGGGCAGCAGAAGGGCTGCGATCACCGCAGCGGTCATGGCCACAATTACGATCCAGATCATGATGGACTATGAGATATTCCCGTGGGGCCCATTAATGCAATTCATCCTGTCGTCACGTTTCCCGGTCGCATTGTCGCATGGCAGCATTGGGGCGTCGGAAAATCCTTGGTGGCAGCATGCATGGCTTGTTAGATAGCCCATAGTTACAAGGAATTCACCCTCATGAAGTCGCGGTACTCGATCTTTTCGCTCGCGCGAAACGCCATGAACTACCACAAGGACTGGGAACGCGCCTGGCGCTCGCCCAATCCGAAGCATGAGTATGACGCGGTCATCGTGGGGGCGGGCGGCCATGGCCTGGCCACTGCCTATTACCTCGCCAAGAACCACAAGATGACCAATATCGCAGTCGTGGAGAAGGGCTGGCTCGGCGGCGGCAACACCGGCCGCAACACCACGATCATCCGCTCCAACTACCTCCAGGACCCCTCGATCGCCATCTATGAGCTCGCCCGCTCGCTTTACGAGGATCTGTCGCAGGACCTGAACTACAACGTGATGTTCTCGCCCCGCGGCGTCCTCATGCTGTGCCAGACGCAGCATGAGTTCCGCGCCTTCCAGCGCACCGCGCACGCCAACCGCCTGGCCGGCCTCGACTGCCGCATGGTGACCCCGGCAGAGGTGAAGGAGATCGTCCCCATCATCAATGACGATCCCAACTGCCGCTATCCGATCCTGGGCGCCTATTACCAGCCGCGCGGCGGCACCGGCCGTCATGACGCCGTCGCATGGGGCTATGCCCGCGGTGCGGATGCCATGGGCGTCGACATCATCCAGAACTGCGAAGTGACAGGCATCCAGCGCGACGGCTCACAAGTCGTTGGACTGGAAACGACCCGCGGCATCATCAAGACCAAGAAAATCGGCGTCGTCACCGCCGGCCACGTCTCCACCATCATGGACATGGCGGGCGTCAGGATGCCGATCGAGAGCCAGTGCCTGCAGGCGCTGGTGTCAGAGCCCATCAAGCCCGTCATCGACTGCGTGGTCATGGCCAACACGGTGCACGGCTACATGAGCCAGTCCGACAAGGGCGAACTCGTCATCGGCGGCGGCACCGACCCCTACAACAATTATTCCCAGCGCGGCTCCTTCCCCGCCCTCGAACACACGGTGGCGGCCCTCGTCGAGACCTTCCCCATCATCTCCAGGCTCCGCATGCTCCGCCTCTGGGGCGGCATCGTGGACATGACGGGCGACCGCTCGCCCATCATCTCCAAGACACCGGTCGATGGTCTTTACGTCAATTGCGGCTGGGGCACCGGCGGCTTCAAGGCCATTCCCGGCTCGGGCTGGGTCTTCGCCGATACTATTGCCAATGACCGGCCCCACCCCATCGCCGAGCCCTTCGGCCTCAACCGCTTCCAGGAAGGCCGCCTGATCGACGAATCCGTCGCCGCCGCGGTCGCCCACTAGGAGTATCACCGATGCTAGTCGTCAAATGCCCCGTCTGCGGCGCCGAAGGTGACGAGACGGATTTCCACGCCGCAGGCCAGGCCCATGTGCGCCGCCCCGCCACCTCCGATCCAGCGAACGTCAGCGATGAAGAGCAGCGCGACTATCTCTTCATCCGCCACAACCCCAAGGGCCTGCATTTCGAGCGCTGGCGCTGTGACCGCGGCTGCGGCAAGTGGTTCCACGCCGCGCGTGACACGGTGACCATGGAATTCAAGGCCTTCTACGGCATCACCGAACTGCCGCCCGCCGATCTGATCGCCCAGGCTAAAGGTCCGTGGGCAGAATATTTCGCCAATCGCCTCAAGGCGGAGAACAAGGCATGAGCAAGCCATATCGTCTGAGCACCGGCGGCCGCCTCGTTGACCGCACGAAGAAGCTCTCCTTCTCCTTCGACGGCAAGACGCTGCCGGGCTTTCAGGGGGATACCATTGCCTCCGCCGTCCTGGCCTCCGGCCAGCGCGTCTTCGGCCGCAGCTTCAAGTATCACCGCCCGCGCGGCGTTGTGGGTCTGGGCTCCGAGGAAATGAACGCCCTCATCGGCGTCGGCGAAGGCGCCCGGCATGAGCCGAACCTGCGCGCCACGCAGGTCGAACTCTTCAACGGCCTCTCTGCCGTCTCGCAGAACCGCTGGCCGTCGCTCAACTGGGACGTGGGCGCCATCAACAACGCCATGTCGCGCTTCATCCCCGGCGGCTTCTATTACAAGACGCTGATGTGGCCCGCCTCCTTCTGGAAGCACGTCTACGAACCCATCATCCGCCGCGCCGCTGGTCTGGGCAAAGCCCCCGAAGGCCGCGACCCTGACACCTACGAACAGATCCACGTCCATTGCGACGTGCTGGTCATCGGCGCGGGCATCGCCGGCCTCGCCGCGGCAGAAGCCGCTGCGGCCAACGGCGCCAAGGTCATCCTCGCGGATGAGAACCCGCGCCTCGGCGGCCTCGCCGACATCTCCGGCGGCACCATCGGCGGCCAGCCGCTGACGGACTGGGCCGCCGCCAGATCCGCCACGCTCGCCGCTGCCCAGAACGTCCATGTGCTGAACCGCACCACGGTCGTCGGCCACTTCCACCACAACTTCCTCATGCTGTTCGAGCGGGTGGCCGATCATGATCCAGCCCTCCTCTCAGCCGGCGCACCCCGCCACCGCTTGTGGAAGGTGCGCGCGCATCAGGTGATCCTGGCGACAGGCGCCATCGAGCGCCCCATTGCGTTTGCCAACAATGACCGCCCCGGCATCATGCTGGCCTCCGCGGCGCGCGGGCTTGTAGAGCGTTACGGCGTTTCTCCCGGTTCATCCGGCATCGTCTTCACCAACAATGACGACGCCTACCAGACGGCCATCGTCCTGAAATCCGCCGGCGTCGGCGTGCGCGTGGTTGACTCGCGTTCGCGCGCGGAAGGGGCACTCCCCAACAAGGCGCGCGAGATGGGCATCACGGTTGATGCGGGCTCTGTCATCTCCGCCGTCAACACCACATGGGGCGGCCTCAACATCACGGACGTCAAGCTCGCCTCCTACCGCAAGGGCCAGGGCCGCGTGATCAAGGAGACGAAGGTCGACTGTGATTTCGTCGCCATGTCCGGCGGCTGGAACCCGGCGCTGCACCTCTGGTGCCACAATGGCGGCAAGATCCGCTTCGACGAGCAGATCCAGTCCTTCCGGCCTGACCGCCACGCCGACAAGATCACCGCCATCGGCGCCGCCAACGGCCATTTCGGCCTCTCGCAGATTCTGGAAGAGGCTTACACCGCGGGCTCCAAGCTCGCAGGCAGTGGCAACGTCCATCCCGTTCCGCAAGCCGTGCAGGCGGATGAGCGCCCACTCGAGCCTATCTGGTTCGCGCCTGCCACCGGCAAATACAATGAAGGCAACAAGCACTTCATCGACTTCCAGAACGACGTGACGGCCGCCGATCTCGAACTTGCCCAGCGCGAAGGCTATGAATCGGTGGAGCACACCAAGCGCTACACCACCTTCGGCATGGCCACCGACCAGGGCAAGACGTCGAACCTCAACGGCCTGGGCGTCCTGTCTGAAGCCACCGGCAAATCGATCCCGGAGATCGGCGTCACCACCTTCCGTCCGCCCTACACGCCCTTCTCCTTCGGCTCCATCGCAGGTGTGCTGACGAAGAACCTCTTCCTCCCCATCCGCCGCACCGCCGTCTATCCATGGCACGTGGAGCAGAACGCCGTGTTCGAGCCCGTGGGCCAGTGGCGCCGCGCCTACACCTATCCCAAGGGTGCCGAAGACAAGCACGCATCGATCGACCGAGAAATCCTCGCCGTGCGCAACAAGGTCGGCCTTCTCGATGCCTCGACGCTGGGCAAGATCGAGATCAAGGGCCCGGACGCTGCCGAATTCCTTGACCGCATGTACACCAACATGTTCTCGACGCTGAAAGTGGGCAAGTGCCGCTACGGGCTGATGATGAACGAGCTGGGCTTCCTCACCGACGACGGCGTCACGGTGCGCTTGGCCGATGACCACTTCCTCATGCACACGACATCCGGCGGTGCCGACCGCATCGCCGCCTGGCTTGAGGAATGGCTGCAGACGGAGTGGACGCATTACAAGGTCTTCGTCACCCCCGTCACCGAGCAGTGGTCACAATTCGCCATCGCGGGCCCCAAGGCGCGGGACGTGCTGAAGAAGCTCGATCCCAGCTTCGATATCTCCAACGAAGCCCTGCCGCACATGTCCTTCGTTGAAGGCAAGCTTGGCCCATACCCTGTGCGCCTGTTCCGCATCTCCTTCTCGGGCGAGCTTTCCTACGAAGTCGCCACACCCTCCAACTATGGCCTCGGCCTGTGGAAGGCGATCCTCGCGGCGGGTGAGGAGTTCGGGCTGGAAGCATACGGCACCGAAGCCCTCCACGTGCTCCGCGCCGAGAAGGGCTACATCGTGGTGGGCGACGAAACCGACGGCACCACGACGCCCATCGACGTCGGCCTCGATGGCCTCGTCTCCAAGAAGAAGGCGGATTTCATCGGCAAGCGCTCACTCGAACAGTCCTATCTCAAGGGCCCGAACCGCAAGCAACTGGTGGGCCTGATGACCGAGGACCCGAACGAGGTCCTGCCCGACGGCGCCTATGCCGTGGCCCAGGTGAAGGACAAGCCGCCGATGCAGATGATCGGGCAGGTCACGTCCTCCTATAAATCCCCCACCCTCGGCCGCTCCATCGCCATGGCGCTGATCGAGAATGGCAGGGCCCGCATGGGCGAGACGATCTCCTTCCCGCTTCCCGGCGGCAAGGTCGTGCGCGCCACCATCACCGACACCGTCTTCTATGACAAGGAAGGGGCCAAGCTGAATGTCTGAGCTCTCTTACAACTCACCGCTCGCCGGTGCTGCCGCCGCCACGGGGTTCTCCATCTCGCTCCGGGAAATCTCCGGCCGCGGCATGATTGACCTGCGCGGGCTCACCTCCGACGAAGCCTTCATGTCCGCAGCACACGATGCGCTGGGCTTCGCACTTCCCACAGAGCCCCGCACCTCCGCCGCCTGGGGCGACGTGCGCGTGCTCTGGCTCTCGGTGGACCAGTGGTTGATCCTCAGCACACGGAGCAAGGCGCAGGAAATCCTCGCCAACCTCCACAAGACGCTGCAGGGCATCCATTCGCTCGCGGTCGACGTCTCCGACATGCGCGCGGTCATCCGCCTCGAGGGCGAAGGCAGCCGCGAAGTGCTGATGAAGGGCACCTCGCTTGACCTTCTCTCCGGCGAATTCACACCGGGCACCTGCCGCCGCATGCGCTACGCCGAAATCGCAGCACTCCTGCATGTGGTGGAAGAAACGGTCTTCGACGTCTACGTCTTCCGCTCCTACGCGCACTATGCCTGGGATTTCCTCTGCGCCACGGCGAAGGAGAGTGCGAAGGTGAAACTGTTCGGCGCGCAGGATGTACCGGCGTAAATTGCCCTTTTTCCAAGCGGCGTTGAAGGCACTCCCATAATCTCACCATGCCCGGGCTTGACCCGGGCATCTTTTTCCCGCCACCTGTTCACAGCAATTGCCCGTACAGGTCAGCCCACCCGGGATTATTCTTTTCCACCAGCGCGATCTTCCATGCGCGCGACCAGTGCTTGATGGTCTTCTCGCGTTGAACCGCATCCATGAACATCGCATATTCCTCGTAGTGAACGAGTTGCGTCAGTCCGTATCTGCTGGTGAACCCGTCAAGCAAACCCATGCGGTGTTCATAGGCGCGGCGCGGCAAGTTCGTCGTCGATCCAACGTAAAGCACACCGCGTGCGCGGTTGGTCATGATGTAGCAGAAGCCACTGGGCATGACATATGGGGGCCGAAAAAGTTGCCCGGGTCAAGCCCGGGCAAGGTGACATTTACAAGACATACCCGGGCTTGATCCGGGAAGCCGTTGCGTCTTACCCCTTCACCGCCGCCAGCCAGTCAAACAGCTTGTCGAACCCGCCGAACGGATAAAGATGCGGGCCAGCAATCCCCAGTTCCGGCCGCGCGTAATGCAGCTGCGCCAGTCCTGCCACGAATTCGTCCGGGGTATTCACCGTCAGCAGCTTCGTGATGTTCAGCGCCTGCTTGCGGATGAAGCGCGCGGAGTTGCCCACGCCGCACATGGCGGCGTATTTCACCAGCGTCTTGATGGTGGCAGGCCCCGGCACGCCCACGAAGATCGGCAGGTCGATGCCCTCGGCCCTCAGCATCCTGGCCCATTGCGCCACCGGCTCTGCCTCGAACAGGAATTGCGTGGCGATGAAACCTTCAAGGCCATGGGCCTTGAGATAGGCCTGCTTCTCCTTCAGCGCCTTCACCAGCACAGCCTCGCCGTGAATCTTGGTGATGTCCGGGTTGCCCTCCGGGTGGCCGGCAAGTCCGATGCGCGTCACGCCATTGGCCTGGAACACGCCCGTCTGCAAAAGCTGGATCGCCGCGTCATACTGGCCGATGGGCTCCGGCGCGCCGCCGCCCAGCACCAGCATGGAGGAGGCCCCCTCCTCCGCCAGCGCCTTGATGCGGGCGCGCAGATCCGCCTCATCCTTCACGAAGCGGGCCGGCACATGCGGCACCGGGTCGAAGCCACTGGCCTTGAGCTGGCGCACCGCCTCGATCTGGCCTGCAAGGTCGCCCGCATCGATCAGCGCGATGAACACGCGGCTGCCGGGCTGCAGCTTCTCCTTCAGCAGGGCCAGCTTCTCGATCTGCTTCGGCGTGATCTCGATGGAGGAGAGGCCGAGAAAGGAGGCTGTGGCTTCGGCGGGCGGCAGGCTGGGTGAGGCAAGCGGGGCGTTCATCGATCAGGGCTCCGGTTTCGGACGGCCCGCACTCTGCGCCCCGTGCCGGCAGGCTGCCCGAATGTTTGCGACAGGGCCATTACGAAT
>CAIYXE010000041.1 GCA_903930095.1 uncultured Hyphomicrobiales bacterium | reverse complement strand
CTTCCGCTGCCCCGACTGCGGCCTGAAGCGCCATGACCGTGATGCCGTCCACTGCAAGGCCTGCGGACGGATGCTCAACATCCCGGATGACGGAGAGGTCTGATTGCGGGATAGGCCGGCTGGCAACAGGCCTGACCACCCGGCGACGGGCTAGCGGGTGGCGCCGTTGATGCGCGGGCGCACTGACAGGAGGGACCGCGAGCCGCTCTCCGCGGCGGAGTCCCAGCTTCCCGTGCTCACGGGCGCGTAGCGCTCGGCCACTGGCTTCTGCCCGCCCTGCCAGACAGCGCCGCTGAGCCGGGCTCCGGTGTCGATGGCGATCGTGGTGACGGTGATGTCGCCGTCGACCTCCGCGCCGTTCTCGAGGTGGATGTGCCGGGCGTGGATTGGTCCCTTCACCTTGCCGCGCACCGTCACCTCGTCGGCAGATACCTCGCCCTCGATCACGCCATCGAGGCCGACCGTCAGCCGCTGTGCACGGATGGATCCGCGTAAAGTGCCCTCGATCAGCATGTCGCCGTCGCATTCGATGTTGCCGGCCATGTTCGTGCCGGCCGAGATGACCGAGAAATGGCCCCGGTCCATGACAGCCGACGAATCCTCTTCGGGTTCGATCACGTTGTCGTTGCCGGCTGACTTCTGCTTACGGAAAAACAAGCGCACTTACATCCCTGCATAGCCGGGCGCCCATTGCCCGGGTGCGATCACGCTACCAAGCAAATCCGCCGGTGTCATTGGCAATCGCACAGGCCGGGGAAAATTCCATGGCGGCCCGTCCCGTGGGGGGGCGGCCGCTCCGCGCGGCGCCTCGTCACGCTTTGGCCCATCTTTGGTGGCCAATGGACCCCTGCCGGAGGGTTTCGGCGTTGCCTGAGACACGCCATGATGGCACATGTGAAGCAGAATCAAGCGAAAGAAACGGGATCAGGTTGCGGCGTCTGGCAAGGATAACCGGTTACGGCCTGCTGACGGTCCTCGCCGTCCTGCTGGTTGCCGCCGCCGCCGCCCACATCCGGCTGGCGCAAGGGCCTGTTCAGCTGGACTTCCTGCGACAGACGGTGGAGAACCGCATCAACGCCAATCTTCCTGCCATGGCCGTCTCGGTGGGTGGCGTGGTGGTGGAGCGCACGGGCGGGAGCAATGTTCCCCAGGTACGCCTGCGCGACATCGAGTTGAAGGACAAGTCCGGCAATCTCGTCGCCCGGGCCCCGCGCGCGGGCGTTGAGGTTGATGGCGGCGCGCTGCTCTCGGGCAACGTCGTCCCGGTCTCGATCGAGCTCATCGGACCCCGCATCCGGGTCATGAGCAACCTTGATGGCGGCATGGCGCTGGGCTTCGGCGAGGCAGCACCCGAAGGTGAGGCCGTGGTGGTCGACCCCGAGACCGAAACATCCGCCAAGAGCGACCAGGACCCCGCGCTTGCCGGCGGCGGTACGGGCGGGACAACCGGCGCTGGCGCCGCCATCATCGAGATCCTGAGCGGCGCCCCGCGCGCGGAGGGCGGCCAGGCCATCGGCTCCATCAACACGATCCGCGTCGCTGGCGCCGAGATCCGCTTCTACGACGAGGCGAACGACGCGATCTGGAACATCCCCTCGGCCGAGCTGGTGTTCCAGCGCATGCCCTATGGCTTTGCCATCGCCGCCACCGCCGACGTAGCCAATGGCCGGGAGGCGGGCCACTGGTCAGCCGACCTGTCGGCAAGCTACCGCCGGGATACGCGCAGCTTCTCGATCAGTACACGGATCAACGATCTCGTGCCTGCCAACATCTCGGATGAGATCTTCGCCCTGTCGCAACTCGCGCGCGTCAAGGTCCCGCTGTCCGGCCAGGTCGAGATGGAGGTGACGGACCAAGGCCTCGTCACCAGGGCCACGGGCGAGTTCATCGCGGCGGCCGGGGAGGTGGGTCTTCCGGATTACCTCGCCGAGCCGCTGATCATCGATGAGGGCTCGCTGCGCGCCGACTATGATCCCGTCACTGGCAGCATCGTCATCACGGACTCGCTTCTGCTTGTGGGCAGTTCGCGCGCCCAGCTCAAGGGCAGCCTGCTGCCGGAGCGCAGCCCCGAGGGCCGCCTCACCGCGCTCCGGATCATGCTCGAGGCGCGCAACCTCGCCATCGATGCGCAGGGCACCGTCACCTCGCCCGTGGCGGTTGATCAGGTGCGCTTCACCGGCAAGGCAGCCATTGAGGAGGCTCGCCTCGACATCGAGGATCTGGTCGTCATGTCGGGCAACACCGGCATCAGGCTGCGCGGCGCAATCACCGGCGGCTCGGAGTCGCCCGGCATCCTGCTGGCAGGCCGCATGAAGGACCTGTCGGCGGGCCTTCTCAAGCAGCTCTGGCCGCCGGTCATGGCGCCGCGCACGCGCAAATGGGTGAACGAGAATGTCCGCGAAGGCCGCATCCAGGAGGGTGAGTTCACCGTCAACCTGCCGGTTGATGCTCTGGCCATGGCCCAGCGCAATCGCCGCCTGCCGGAGAATGCGATCAAGCTGTCCTTCAAGATGGACGGCGTCACCTCAGGCTATTTCAAGGATCTGCCGCCCCTCATCGGCGCCTCGGGCGAGGCGAGCCTCACGGACAATGACTTCCGCCTGAAGGTCAACGGCGCGGATGTCGTCATGCCATCGGGCGGCAAGGGCCGCCTGACCTCCGGTACGATGGTGGCGCGCGACATTCTGGGGGTGGAGACACTGGCCGAGTTCGACCTCGACGTCGAAGGCAATGCCCAGCCCCTCATCGAATATCTCGATCAGCCGGCCCTCAACCTCATCCGCCACACCGGCTTCGACACCTCAAAGCTCACCGCTGATGCGAAGCTGAACGTCAAGCTCAGCATGCCGCTGATCAAGAGCGTGCCGAAGAACCGCATCGTGGTGAACGTCGCCGCCAAGCTTTCAAAAGCTGCGCTGAAGGATGCCTTGCCCGGCATCGACATCACCGAAGGCGATATCGACCTGACGGTGGAGAAGGGCGTGTTCAGGGCCACGGGGCCGGTCAAGCTCTCCGGCATCCCCTCCAAGCTGGCGTGGGAGCGCGGCCCCGCGCCGGACTTCAAGCAGTCTGCTGTCATAGAGACCGTGCTCGACGGCGAGCAGCGCCAAACCCTGGGTATCGATCTCGGCACCTTCGCCCGCGGGCCGGTGGGCGTGAAGGCCATCATTCCCGATCTCGGCGACCCTCAAGGCAAGGTAGAGGTCGAGGCTGACCTCAGCGAGGTGGAACTCAGGGTCCAGGCCATCAGCTGGTTCCGCCCGGCGACGGCGAAGACCGTGGCGAAGCTCGTCTATTATTCCAAGGGCGAGAAGGGCCCGCGGGTGGAAGATCTGGAGATCAAGGGCAAGGGGCTTCTGGTCAAGGGTGATCTGTCGCTGGCGCCCAAGCGCCAGGGGCTTCGGTCGGCGCGGCTCAGCGAGGTGCGCCTGTCGGATGAGAACCGCTTTGCCGCCACGATCAAGGTGGATGATGGCGGCACCACCATCGCCATCGCGGGTGCGACGTTTGATGCGCGGCCCCTGATCCGCTCCATGTTCGGCTCGCGCAACCGGGGCGATGCGGGTGAGCAGGCGGCAAACCAGCAGCAGCCCGCCAAGGCTAAGAAGGGCGAAAAGCCGGTCAGCGTCAGCCTGAACCTCGAAAGGCTGCACGCCAACCGCGGCGAGATCGTCACGGGCGTCAAGGGCAGCCTCACCGCGCGCGGCGGCGTCCTGGAGAAGGCAGAGATCGAGGGCTCCTTCCTCAGCGGCCAGCCCGTCGTCTTCCGGGTCACTCCGGTGGAGGGCGGGCGCGAGATGCGCATCAACGGGCGTGACGGGGGTGCCGCGATCCGCGCCGCCAATCTCTATTCCAAGGTGGCCGGCGGCCAGATCGAATTCTACGCACTGCTCGGCAAGGACGGCTCCTCGGTCAAGGATGGCCGCCTCGTGCTGCGTAATTTCGAGGTCCGCAACGAGGCGGCCCTCGCCGAGCTTGACTCGCGCGGCAAGCCCAAGCGCGCAGGGCCCCGCCGCGAGGCGCTCACCTTCGACAAGCTGACGCTGCCCTTCACCTCTGACGCGCGCTTCATCCGCATCGGCGAAAGCCTGGTCAGGGGGCCGGAACTCGGCGCCAGCGCCGAAGGCCTGATCCGCAAGTCGGACGGCGCGGTGGACATCACCGGCACCATCATCCCCGCCTATGCGCTCAACGCCGCATTGGGAGATATTCCGCTGTTCGGAGACATCCTCACCGGCGGCAGGGGCCAGGGCATCATCGGCGTCACATTCGCGCTCGGCGGCACGGTGGACAAGCCCGGCTTCCAGATGAACCCCGTCTCCGCCGTGGCGCCCGGCATCTTCCGCCGGTTCTTCGAGTACGGCAATACCGGCAGCGGCGCCAGCCCCCGCAAGCCGAAGGACAATTAGGGCGGCGGGCAGTCAACAGGCAGAACAGGGTAGGGCGCAGACGGCAGCGATGGATCCGCAGGTCTCGTTCCGTCTCTACTCCGGCCGCCGCATGCGCCAGGCTTCGGTGACGGTGGTGTATTCGCTGTAGCCCAGCCGTGCGATGGGCTGCATCGCTGCGGTGTCGACCCGCCCGTCGCGGATATAGCGGTCGTCGATGTGGATGCCCAGCACGCGGCCGATCACCATGTGGTCCTCCGCCTCTCCGGTGTCGCCGGGAAGCGGCACGATCTGGAACAGGCGGCACTCCAGTGCTGCGGGGCTTTCAGCCACGCGCGGCGGGGCGATCATCCGGCAGGGGGCCTTGCCAAGGCCGGCCAGTTCGAATTCGTCGACCTCCGGCCCGACATGGGCGGAGGTGGCGTTCATCCGCTCCTTCAGGTCAAAGGTCACGAGGCTCACCGCGAATTCCCGCGTGGCCTCGATGTTGCGCAGTGTGTCCTTCACCGGCCCGATGCCGAAGGCCACATAATGCGGGTTCTGCGCGAAGGCATTGAAGTAGCTGAAGGGCGCGAGGTTGGCCACACCATCCTGCGAGAGCGTCGAGACCCAGGCGATGGGCCGCGGCGCCACCAGCGCCTTGAACGGGTCGATGTCGAAGCCGTGCGCGTTCTTCACCGCATCATAGAACATCACAGGCTCCGGAGCAGCGCGGGAAGCTCCGCAATGGTGTTGAGCGTGTGGTCGGCCAGGTGGGCGATGTCGGCGTGCGCGGCATTGCCGGAGAGCACGGCCACGGCAAGCCCCGCGCCGCCGTTGCGCGCCTCTTCCATGTCGTGGTGGTTGTCGCCCACCATGGCGATGGCCGAAGGCGCAAGCCCGGTCATTTCGGCGAAGCTCCTGATCATGTTGCCGGAGGGCTTGGGCACCGGCACCGTGTCAGCGGCGATGATGCCGTCGAAATGCGCGATCACGCCCACCGCCGTCATGTGCGCCACGGCGGAGACGTGGCTGTCGTTGGTGCCGATGCCGAGCTTCAGCCCCATGGCGCGCAGCTCAGACAGGATCGGCGCAAGCGGCATCAGCGGTATCAGCCTGTCGCGCACGAGGTGGGTGTAGCCGCGGTCGAGCAGGTGCACCTTCGCCGCCGCTTCCTGTTCGTTTATGCCCGGCCACAAAACCTCCACCAGCTGGCGCGTCGTGCCCCCGGCGAGGATCGAGCCGGCGCGGAAGCGGTCGGCTGCCTTGTCATAGCCCGCCTTCGCCATCAGCTCTTCGGCCCCGGCGATGTCGGTGGCGAAGATGTCCATGAACATCTCGCGGTAGATGGGGATCCAGGTTGCGTTGACGTCGATCAGCGTCCCGTCCTTGTCGAAGAGAATGGCGCGGATCGTCATGGCGCGCTCCAGCGGGTGAGCAGTGCCCCGGCATCCGGCCGCGGCCGGTCCTCGAGCGGGCTTGCGGGCGTTCCGAGATAGATCAGGCCGGCGATCCTTTCCGGGGGGCTGAGGCCCATGGCGCGGGCCATCTCCGCGTCATAGGCCACCCAGTCGCTGTTCCATTGGCAGCCGAGGCCCAGTGCGGTCGCCGCGGTCAGGATGTTCATGCACACCGCCCCCGCTGAAAGCTGCTGCTCCCACACCGGAATCTTGGGGTGGTCTGCCGCCGTCGAGACGACACCCAGCACCGCGGGTGCGCGCAGGAACAGGGCGCGCATGGCGTCCAGTGTCTCTGCGCCATGGTCCGGGTGCAGCGCCTGCCAGCGCGCCCGCATCACCTCGCCGAAGGCAGCGCGCGCTTCGCCCTCCCACAGGATGAAGCGCCAGGGCGCAAGCTTGCCATGGTCCGGCACGCGCACCGCAAGATTCAGGATCTCGGCGATCTGTGCGGGGCTGGGGCCGGGCTCCGTCATCGCCTTGGCGGAGGCAGACTTGCGGGTCCGGAGCAGGTTGAGAACGGATGATGTGTCGTTGAGCATGATGGCGTGCAATCTGGCGGGAGCGGCTGCAAAACGCAATGGCGCGCAAGCGGGAACCCGGCATTAACCAATCGTTAAGCTCCGCATTGCCGGGGCTGGCGCGGCCATGGTTAGGTTCAGCCCTTCAAACGCGCAGGAAAGGGGATGAGGGCTTTGCACGACGACGTCACCCGTGCATGGCTGTTTCGCCGGTGGGCCGCGGGGCTCGCGCTGGCGGCTGTTCTCCTTGTGCTTGGTCCGCTGATGGCTGCGGCCCAGCCGGTGGCCGTTGAGGTGGTGAAGCCGGGCCGCGAG
>CAIYXE010000040.1 GCA_903930095.1 uncultured Hyphomicrobiales bacterium | reverse complement strand
GTCTGATCTTGTGGAGAAGCTGCAATACTTGCGGGCAAGGCCGGCACACGCAAAGCGCATTGGTGAGGCTGGGCGGGCTTTTGCTCTTGCACGCACCTTGCGCTCCGAAATCCCTCAAGCGGTTCAAACCATGGCGAGCCTGGTCACGTTGAACCGGCGCGTTTCCAAGTGATCTGCCTGATTATAGCACCTTGCGGGCACATGCTTGCTGTCCGGCAGACTGAAGTCACCCGGAATGCGACGCAGCATCCCGCATGAACTTATCGCAAGAGTGGTTTCAACTCTTGCGGATCATGCTCTTGAGCGGCGTTAACCTGAGCCGCCCGCGGCACACGGTGCGGCACGCACCCCTTGCGCTATGACGCCCGGCACTCCGCATAGGCGCGGCGGTAGATTTTCTGCCAGCGGTCGTTTGCCGTGGCGCCCGTCAGCACCGCACCGCCCGCGCCGCCGATGAGTGCGCCCTTGCCTGCACCCTCGCGCCCGTCGATCGCACCACCCAGCAAGGCGCCGCCCATGGCCCCGATCACTGCGCCCGCCACAACGTCGCCAGCAGTGGCATGTTGATCTGCCACCTCGCTGGCCCACTGTTTGCAATAGGCCTTGCTCTTGGCCTCGGCGGGCTGCGGGGCGGACGCCGCCAGGAAGGCGGCCACGGGAATGAAAAGTGACTGGACGCGAGCCATGACACACCAACCGTCTGCGATCACGAATTGTCTAATGATGGATTATGGCGCCAATTTGTGCTGCATTCCTGTCCGGCAAGGATCAGCTTGCATGATGCGCCGCACTTGCGTCATGCTTTCATGGAGTCCTGCCTCACCGGCCGGACATCACCGGCGTCGAGGAGGCGGCACATGAATACGTTGACGAGGCTTCCAGCCATCGAAACGGCATCGCTCCTGCTGCGGGAGATCGAGCTGCGGGATGCCACGCCGTTCAGCAATTTCATGATGCAGGATGACTACCAGCGCCATATCGCAATGCGCCTGGCCAGCGAGGCGGAGGTCAAGGCCTTCGTCAGCCGCGCGGTTGCGCGCCAGGGCGAGGAGCGCCGCAACGTGTTCCACCTTGCAGCCGAGGAGAAGCTCAGCGGAGAGGCGATCGGCGACGGCTTCCTCATCCTGCAACGCCCAAGAGCGGTGGAAATCGGCTGGGGCCTTCACCCCGCCATGTGGCGCATGGGGCTGGGAACCGAGATCGGGGAGGCACTCCTCGCACTCGCCTTCGAGCGGCTGCGGGCCGACAATGTCTGGTGCAAGGTCATGGCCGGCAATGAAGCCTCGGCAAGGCTTGCGCGGCGGATCGGCCTCCGGCACCTGAAGTCGCACCCGGACTATCCCGCGCAGCCAGGACGCAGCGGGCTCGTTGAATTCTACGCCATGTCGGGTGACAACTACTTCGACCGCGCCTACTGACGCCTGCACTCACCTGCAGTTGCTGCGGGCGGGCTCACCCGCAAGCCGCCCGGCAAGCCAGCCGGCAGCGCGCCTGTAGCCCGCTTCCATCGCGCCGCCGTGCCCCTTGCCGGGGAGCGTCACATATTCGATCCGGGCGCCAGTCCGGCAGGATGCCCGCACGAATTGCGTGGTCACTTCCGGCTTCACAATGTCGTCGGAGGCACCCTGGATGATCAGCGCCGGCACCCGGCTATTGAGGCTGAAGAGCGAGTTTGCCGCCATCAGCTCTTCCCAGGGCGCCACCTGCTCCGGATCCTGCTTCAGGAATCCTTGCTTTAGCCCCTTCTGGGCCGCAAGGGCATCGAGCTTGCCGCCCAGGTCGTCCACGCAGCTCCGGCTCACCTCCCCGACCAGCGCCTCCGCGCGCGCGTCCACCAGCGGGTTGAGCGGCGCGCGGTACTTTACGCTCCATGACGAGAGGGTAAAGGAAGCGAGAATGCGCCCCGGCACGCTGTCGAGATTGGCGCGCAGCAGCGTGGCAAGGTCGGTCGGCGGCGCGATGGCCGCCACGCCCTTGAGCGACAGCTCCGGCGCATAGCTCTCCGCCAGCCCGGCAGCGAACAATGCCGCATGGCCGCCCTGGGAATAGCCCCAGAGTGCGAAGTCCCGGCCACCGCCTACCCCCGGAATCTGCTTTGCGGCGCGCACGGAATCGATCGTGGCATAGGCCTGGCCCTTGCCCACCAGATAGCCGATCGGCCCGGCGGTACCGAGGCCCGGGTAGTCGGTTGCGGCCACAACCACGCCGGCGGCAACGAGATCGTTCAGGCCGCCGATCGACTTGATGGGCGTGTCACGCAGGGAGGGGGCGCACTGGCGCGCAATGCCGGTGGTGGGGTGGGCCCAGGCCACGAACGTCCGCTCCATGGGAATGCGCGCCGCCTTGTCGGGCAGCACCACGAGCCCGGTCGAAAGGATCGGCGCCATGCGGTAGTTGCGCGTGACGTAAAGGATGCGCCAGGCCTTTGCGCGGTAGTTGCGCGGCAATGCGATGCGGTCGTAGCTCAGCAGCGTTCCCGGCTCTTGCTGGGCAGCGGGAACGGACGCTTCCGTGCGCTTCGGCTTTGCCTCCGCGGACGGGACAAGCGGCAGCCCGAAAACAGCCAGCATGACAAAAGCGGTTGCCAGCAATCTCACCCGTGTTCCTCCTGCCCGCCATGTCCGCCGGGCCAATGTCTGCAGGCCGCTACTGCTAGACTTACCGGGCCGAACGGTCAACCCTGCCGTGCATCCGGCACAGGCGAGTATGGCGCTGGCCTGCGTCTTGGCCTACTCTCCCTCCAAAATCAGGGAGTCATCACCATGAGCCAGAACAACACGCCGCTCCGCGCCCGCCTCGAGAATGGCGGAACGCCGAGGATGAGGGGCCGCTTCGAGATCAAGTCGGAAACCGGCGTGCTGAAGGATGTGCTGCTCGGCCCCGCCGAAAGCTTCCGCTGGATGGGGCTGGAGAATGCCGCCTGGTCCTCACTCGTGCGCGATACGATGCGCAAGGGCTACAAGTTCGACAAGCAGGTGGCCATGCGCCAGCACCGCGAGATGGTGGATGCCTACCACCAGGCGGGTGTCACCACCCACTTCCTGCCGCTCGACATGAACAATCCCTACCAGGTCTATTCGCGGGACTCCTCCTTCATGTCGCCCTATGGCGCTGTCATCTGCCAGCTCGCCAATCCACGCCGCCGCGGCGAATATGCCCCCGTGCTGCGCTTCTACCTCGAGAACAACATTCCGATTTACGACATGATCTCGGCGGGCAATTTCGAGGGTGGCGACTTCAACATCATCCGCGACGGGCTGGCCCTTGTCGGCTTCACCGACCACCGCACAGAGGAGGTGGCCGCGCGCCAGGCCGCCGAGTGGTTCATCAAGGAAGGCTGGGAGATCAAATATGCCCCGATCGACCAGTTCTACGTCCACATCGACCTCATGGTCTGCATGCTGAACGAACACTGCGCGGCCGTCTGCCTGGAAACCACCGAGGATGACGTGATCGCCTGGCTCAAGTCCAAGAAGATCGAGATCATCCCCGCCACCTTCAAGGAGACGATGGCCTTGGGCTGCAACGTGGTCACGCTCGGCGGCGACCGCGTGCTCTCCACCGAGAGTGCCAAGGACCTCAACGCCAAGATGCGCGCTGCGGGCTTCACCGTCTATGATCCGGACATGACCATGTTCCTGCAGGCCGGCGGCGGCGTTCACTGCATGTGCCAGCCGCTGAACCGCGAGGCGGCGTAAAGATAGCCCTTGCATGATCCCGGCATCCCGGCAAAAGGCCGGGATGTCCGGGAGTGCGCGCGTGGCAGACGTCAAGATTATCGGAGCAGGCCCCGCGGGGCTGATGGCGGCGGAGGTTCTGGCAATGGCCGGGCACCGCGTGACCATTCATGACCACATGCCAGCGCCTGCCCGCAAGTTCCTGCTGGCCGGGCGCGGCGGCCTCAACCTCACCCACTCCGAACCGCTCGAGGCCTTCCTGGAGCGTTACGGCGAGGCGAAGGATTTCCTCGCACCCGCCATCAACGCCTTCCCGCCGGACGCGCTCATCGCCTGGGCCAACGGCCTCGGCATCGAAACCTTCGTTGGCTCTTCGGGCCGCGTCTTTCCGAAACAGATGAAAGCCTCGCCCCTGCTCCGCGCCTGGCTGCGGCGGCTGGACGGGCTGGGCGTGAAACTCGTCACCCGCTCCCGCTGGGAGGGGTTCGACGGCACGCCCACCATCCTGTCGCTGGGCGGCGCCAGCTGGCCGCATCTGGGCTCTGATGCCGCCTGGCTTCCCGTCTTCGCGGCGAAGGGCATCGCCGTTCATCCCTTCAAGCCCGCCAACAGCCGCTTCCTCGTCCACTGGTCGCCCGTCTTCCGCAACAAGTTCGCTGGTACCCCGGTCAAGAACGTGGCCCTCACCTATGCCGGAAAGCGCGTGCGCGGCGAGTTGATGATCTCCCAGGAGGGGATCGAGGGCGGCGCCATCTATGCCGTCTCCAAGGGCCTGCGGGAGCATCCGGGCCACCCCCTCGTCATCGACTTCCGCCCTGACCTCACGGAGGAAGTCCTCGCCCAGCGCCTCACCCGCCCGCGCGGCAAGGATTCACTGTCGAACTACCTGCGCAAGATCGCGGGGCTGTCCCCCGTCGCCATCAACCTGCTGCGCGAGACGGGCACCGCGCCCGATGCCAAAGGCATCAAGGCCATGCCCCTGAGGCTCGAACGCCCCGCAGGCATTACCCGCGCCATCTCCTCGGCAGGCGGCGTGGCGCGGGACGAGGTGGACGCCAATTTCCAGCTCATCAAGGCGCCCGGCACCTATTGCGTGGGCGAAATGCTGGACTGGGAGGCGCCCACCGGCGGTTATCTCCTGCAGGCCTGTTTCTCCACGGCCGTCATGGCCGCACGCCATCTTGCATCGGAACTCGAAAAGGGATGAATTCCCGCCCATGGATCTCGACCTGAAGAACAAGACGGCCCTCGTCTGCGGCGCAAGCCAGGGCCTGGGGCTGGCGATTGCCGAGGCACTGGCGCGCGAGGGCTGCAAGGTGGGCCTTCTCGCCCGCAACGCCGCAAAGCTCGAAGGGCATGTGAAGGCTTTCGCTGCCGAAGGCATGAATGCCATGGCGCTCCCGGCTGACATGTTCGACTGGCCGCAACTGCAGACGGCGCTCGACAGCTTCGGCATGCCGGACATTCTCGTCAACAATTCCGGCGGCCCGCCGCCCGTCGATGTGACTGAGGTCGATCCCGATCTCTGGCGCAGGCAGTTCGAAGCCATGGTGCTGAACCAGATGCGCCTCACCGGGGCGGTGCTGCCTGCCATGCGCGCCAAGGGTTTCGGCCGCATCCTGTCGGTCGCCTCAACCTCCATCGTGGAGCCCTTCGCCAGTCTTGCCGTTTCCAACTCACTGCGCGCGGCACTGGCTGGCTGGATGAAGACTCTCGCGGGCCAGGTGGCGCGCGATGGCGTCACCGTCAACATGCTGCTGCCCGGCAGTTTCGCCACCGAGCGCATCGACCGCCTCAATGCGCGTGAGGCAGAGGCGCGCGGCTTCACCCTCCAGCAGGTCGTGGCAGACTCCTCAGCCGAGATCCCGGTGGGCCGTTACGGGAACCCACGGGAATTCGCCGCCGTCGCCGCCTTCCTCGCCAGCCCGAAGGCCTCCTATCTGACAGGGCAGATGATCCGCATCGACGGCGGCGCGACGAAGTCGCTATGAGCCTGCTTGAGGACCTGCGCGCCGCACTGGGTCCGGCTGCCGTGCTGGAAGGACAGGAGATGGGGTCAAAACCCGCCTCCGACATGAGCTACACCGGCAACACCCCTCCCCGCGCCGTGATCCGCCCGCGCAGCACGGCGGAGGTCGCAACCACCCTCAGCCTTTGCAATGCGGCAGGCGTTCCCGTCATCGCGCAAGGCGGCATGACGGGGCTTGCGGGCGGCGCCAACCCGTCCGGCCAGGAGATCGCCATCAGCCTCGACCTGCTGCGCGGCATCGAGGAGGTGGACACGGCGTCAGCCACCATGGTGGTGAAGGCCGGAACACCGCTGGAGGAATGCCAGCAGGCCGCAGCAGCGCACGGCCTATTCCTGGCACTGGATTTGGGCTCACGCGGCTCCTGCCACATCGGCGGCAATCTCTCGACCAATGCAGGCGGCATCCGCGTCATCCGCTACGGCATGGCGCGCGAGCAGGTGCTGGGGCTCGAAGCCGTGCTGGCCGACGGCACCGTGCTCTCCTCCATGAACCGCATGCTCAAGAACAATGCGGGCTATGACCTGAAGCATCTCTTCATCGGTTCGGAAGGAACCCTCGGGCTCATCACCCGCGCCGTGCTGCGCCTTCATCCGCCACCGGGCGAGATCACCACCATGCTCTGCGCGTCCGCAACTTATGAAGAGGTCGTCGCCCTGCTCCGCCGCGCGCAATCGGACCTCGGCAACATCGTGGCCTTCGAAGCCATGTGGCGCGACTATTTCAGTTTCAATGCCGATGCGTTGAAGCTCCGCTTCTTCGCGGCGGAACACCCCTTCTGCGTCATCGTGGAAAGCACCGCGTCACGCGAGGCCATCGAAACCTTCCTGGCAGCCTGCCTCGATGACGGCCTCATCGCCGATGCCCTGGTCGCCACCTCGCATGCCCAGGCCCGCCAGATCTGGTCGGTGCGCGAGGGCCACCCCATCGAGGCGCTGCCGAACCTCCTGAACTTTGACGTGAGCCTGCCCATCGGCCAGATCGGGCACTATGCCGAAGCCTGCACCGCCGCACTGCTGAAGCGCTGGCCCAAGGCGCATGTGTCCTTCTACGGCCATGTGGGCGATTCCAACGTCCACATCTGCGTCTCCACCCTCTACGGCCCGGGTGAGGACATGCATTCCGTGGACGACATCGTCTACGGCGTGCTCGCTCCGTATCACGGCTCGATTTCCGCCGAGCATGGCATCGGCACGCTGAAGCGCCCCTATCTCCACCTCTCGCGCTCGGCTGAGGAGCTGGCCCTCATGCGCCGCGTGAAGAGCGCGCTGGACCCGAAGGGCATCCTCAACCCCGGCAAGGTGATCTGAGGTGCTGCGCAAGCTCATCGACTCGCACATGGCCCTGTGGCTCCTCCTGCTGCTGCCCGCCGCTGTCATGCTGTGGCAATTCCTCTTCGAGGTGCACAGCTGGGGCCTGCTCCTCGACCGGTCGGGCGAATGGGCCGTGCGGCTGCTCATCCTCACCCTTGCCGTCACGCCCGTGCGCCTGCTGATGAAGCAGATGGGGCTCGGGCCCCACTGGCCGATGTGGCTGTTCAAGCGCCGCCGCGACCTTGGGCTTGCCGCATTCCTTTACGCCACGCTGCATCTCAGCACCTATCTCGTGCGCCAGTCGAACCTGCATGTCGTGCTCTTCGACCTTCAGTACATCGAATACGCCCTGGGCTGGCTCGCCTTCGCCACCATGCTGGCGCTGGCGGTGACGAGCAATGATCGCGCCGTCCACGCGCTCGGCCGCTGGTGGAAGCCGCTGCAGCGCCTGGCCTATGTGTCAGCCATCGCCGCCGCCCTCCACTGGTTCTGGATCAGGCTCGACCACACGGGCGTCTGGCTGCACTTCCTGCCGCTCGCGGCGCTGGAGGCCTACAGGCTGCTCCATAACTTCGCGCGCCCTTCCGGCATGAGGCATTAAAGCGGCGGGCGATCAGTTGAGTTCGCTGGAGGATTGACGCTCCAACCGTGCCTTCACCTCAGCGACAGCTGGGGTCATGCTTTCTGTCGGCATCTGCTGCAACAAAAGCGGGATGCCAGCTTTCGCTGGCATGACGGTGCGCATTGGGCATTGATCTCAAATGAGCGCCCGCCACCCCAGAGATCTCACCATAATTACATAACGACCGTCACCCCAGCGAAAGCTGGGGTCCCGCTTTTTCTCACCATGTGCCGCAGCAAAAGCGGGATGCCAGCTTTCGCTGGCATGACGGCGGGGAATGAGGAGTTGATCTCAGATACGAGCCCGCTACCCCAGTTTCCTGTCCGTCACCACGGACTTCGCCGGGATGACGCCATTCAGCGCGCGGCATCCTCCAGCATGATCTCCGCACCCCGCCAGCCCATCATCATCGCGGGCGCGTTGGTGTTGCCGGCAATCAGGTTCGGGAACACCGAGGCATCGCACACGCGCAAGCCCTCGATCCCATGCACGCGCAGCCTTGCATCGACAACCGACACCGCCTCCTCCGGCCCCATGCGGCAGGTGCAGGAATGGTGATAGACCGTCCCGCTCCGCTGCCTGAAGTCGTGGATGATCTGCTCATCCGTCGCAACCTCCGGCCCCGGGCGCAGTTCTTCGGCCATCAGGCTCTTCAGAGGCTCATGGGAAGCGATGACACGCAGGAACTTCACCGCCGCCAGCATCTCCTCCACATCCGAATTGGTGCCATAGGCGTTGAACGACACCCTGGGATGGGCAAAGGGATCTGGCGACGTGATCATCACCTCGCCCGTGCTCGTCGGGCGGCAATTGCTCAGGCCCAGTGAAAGACCGGAGAACGGGTCCGGGTTCAGGATCGGCCGCTCGCCGGCCTTGGGGATCAGCGTTGAGAAGGCCTGCATGTAAAGCTGCATGTTGGGCCTGGTCATGTGCGGGTGCGTGCGGAAGAAGCCGCCGCCCTGGTTGATGCTCAGGGACAATGGCCCCTTCCGCAGCAGGATATACTGGATGCCCGCCTTCAGCTTGCCCCACCACGGGCGGAGTTCGTCATTCAGCGTCGGCACCTTCATGCGCCAGGTGTAGTTGATGCCGTGGTGGTCCTGCATGCGGGCGCCCACATTGGCATTCTCGCGCAGCAGTGGAATGCCCATCGACTGCAGCAGCGCGCCGGGCCCGATGCCCGAGAGCTGGAGAAGCTGAGGCGAGTTGATGGCGCCGCCGGCGAGGATCACTTCGCCCGCCCGCGCGATCCGCGTCTGCCCCTGCTGCACATATTCGATGCCGGTCGCGCGGTTGCCCTCGAACAGCACCCGCGTCGCCTGCGCCTGCGTCTCGACACGCAGGTTCTGCCGCTTCATCGCCGGCCTCAGGAAGGCGCGCGCTGCTGAGTTCCGGATGCCGCCCTTGATGGTGAACTGGTAGAGCCCCACCCCCTCCTGATCCGCCCCGTTGAAGTCGGGCGTGAAGGGCAGGCCCGCCGCCTGCGCCGCCTTGAGATAGGGCTGGCACAAGGGGTGTGCCTGGTCACCTAAGCCGGTGAGGGTCAAAGGCCCGCCGCGCCCGCGCAAGGCCGGGTCGCCCGCCGCATAATCCTCGATCTTCCGGTAGGCAGGCAGCACCTCGTCCCAGCCCCAGCCGGTGTTTCCTGCCGCCTTCCAGTCCTCGTAATCCGCCTTGTGGCCGCGGATATAAACCATGGCGTTGATCGAGGAGGAGCCACCCAGAACCTTGCCGCGTGGATAGAAGTCGCGCTGGCCGTTGAGGCCCGGGTCGGGCTCTGCCTGGTACATCCAGTTGACTGACTTGTCATAGAAGGTCTTGCCGTAGCCCAGCGGCATCTGGACATAGAAGCGGCGGTCGCTGCCGCCCGCCTCGAGAAGCAGCACGCGATGGCGGCCATTGGCCGTCAGCCAGTCGGCCAGCACACAGCCCGCCGATCCGGCGCCCACGATGATATAGTCGAACGTCTCTGCCAAGATTACCCTGCCGCTGGTGAGGATCGCCCGCCTTTTGCGCCACTTCGGGCAATGGAAACAAGTGTTTCCGGCTCACGACCGGTTAGAAATTTTCATCGCCCCCACGCCGCCCGAACTGCTAGAAGCGGGTCATTCCGGGAGGGCACGTTCCATGAAAGTCAAGGACCTCAAAGTCTTCATCGTCGGCAATCCGCCGCCCTCCTGGGGCGGGCGCTATTTCATCTTCGTCAAGCTCACCACCGACAATGGCATCACCGGCATCGGCGAATGCTATTGCGACACATTCGGCCCCAAGGCCATGACGGCGATGATCGAGGACACCTTCTACCGCTATATCGAAGGCATGGACCCGTTCCACCTCGAGAGCATGTGGCGCAAGGTCTATGGCTCGGGCTTCTCCATGCGGCCAGACATCTCGCTCATGGGTGTGCTCTCCGGAATAGAGATCGCCCTGTGGGACATCAAGGGCAAGGC
>CAIYXE010000039.1 GCA_903930095.1 uncultured Hyphomicrobiales bacterium | reverse complement strand
TTCCCGCCATGGGGCTGCGGCGCGGCCGGGTGATGGGATCCTACGCGCATGTCATCGCGGAGGCGGCATGACACGCGCGATCATGTTCATGGGCACCGGCTCGGATGTCGGTAAATCATTGATCGTGGCCGGACTTTGCCGAGCCTATGCCAACCGCGGGCTCAGTGTGATGCCGTTCAAGCCGCAGAACATGTCGAACAATGCGGCAGTGACGGCAGATGGCGGGGAAATAGGCAGGGCGCAGGCGCTCCAGGCCCGCGCGGCGAGGATGCCGAGTTCCGTGCACATGAACCCCATCCTCCTGAAGCCGGAAACGACGACGGGCGCACAGATCATCGTGCAGGGCAAGCGCCAGGCGTCGATGACGGCGCGGGAGTATTTCCGTAACAGAAGCAAATACTTGAACGACTGCCTCGACAGCTTCCGGCGCGTGTCGCACGGAGCGGATGCGGTTCTTGTGGAGGGCGCGGGAAGCCCGGGCGAGATCAACCTGCGGGACGGCGACATCGCCAACATGGGCTTTGCCGAGGCCGCGGACATTCCGGCCGTGCTGATTGGCGACATCCACCGGGGCGGGGTGATCGCTTCGATCGCGGGGACCTTCGATATCCTGCCCCCGGCTGACCGGGCACGACTAAAAGCATTTCTGATCAATAAGTTCCATGGTGATCCTGAACTCTTCTCCGAAGGACGGAGCTTCCTCGAAACGCGCACGCTAACCCCCTGCCTTGGCGTGATCCCGCATTTTTCCGGGGCGCGGCGGCTGCCGGCGGAAGATGCGGTTGCACTTGAGGAAGACCTGGAAACCCATTCTTCTGGAACGAAAATTGCCGTTCTGCGACTGCCGAGAATCGCCAATTTCGACGATCTTGACCCGCTGCGGCAGGAACCGGGCGTGGCACTGACCTTCGTGCAGCCGGGCGATGCCATTCCGGCCAATGCCCGCCTTGTCATCATTCCGGGCTCCAAGTCGACCGTCGCCGACCTTGCGGCACTGCGGCGGGAGGGCTGGGACATCGACCTGCTGGCGCATGTCCGGCGCGGCGGCCTGGTGCTGGGCCTGTGCGGCGGCTACCAGATGCTGGGGAAAACGATCAGCGACCCGCAAGGCCTTGAGGGTTCCGCCGGGAGCGTGGCCGGACTGGGGCTGCTGGACGTCGACACCACCCTGCTGCCGGACAAGACGCTGACCCGCATCACCGGCACACATGCGCCCAGCGGAGCGGCACTCGCGGGATATGAAATCCACCTCGGCAAGACGGGCGGGGCGGACTGCTCCCGGCCCTTCGCCCTGCTGGAGGGGCGCCCGGACGGGGCGATCAGCGCCTCAGGCCAGGTCATGGGAAGCTATCTCCACGGTTGCTTTTCGAGTGATGAATTTCGAGCCAAGTTCCTGACTTCGCTTGGAATTCAGTCCAGCACACTACGCTTCGAGGAAACCATCGAGACGACCCTCGACGCGCTGGCGCAGCACCTCGAGAGCCATCTTGACCTCGACCGCCTCCTGTCACTGGCGGGAGAGGTGTGATGGACTGGCCCATCATGGTCTTCGGCGCTGCCGCACTGGCGCTGCTGATCGAGAAATTCACAGGTTATCCACAGGCTATCTACAGCCGTATCAGCCACCCGGTCGTTTGGGCAGGAAGGCTGATTACCTATCTTGATCAAAAGCTTAACAAGCCGGATGTGAGCCCTTTGGAAGGCCGTGCGCGGGGTGTGGCGGCACTTGCCATCCTGATCGGCGCGGCATTCTTCCCGGCCTGGATGATCGCCGACATCCTGTCTCACTGGCGGCTCGGCTGGCTGGCGGAAGTGTTGCTGGCGACCACGCTCATTGCCCAAAGATCCCTGAAAGATCATGTACTTGACGTTCACAAGGCGCTGGGGCGCTCACTGCCGGAGGCGCGCAGGTCGGTGAGCATGATCGTGGGGCGCGATCCCTCCAACCTCGACGAGTCCGGCGTTTCCCGCGCGGCACTGGAAAGCCTGGCCGAGAACAGTTCCGACGGCATCGTCGCGCCCGTACTGTGGTATGCCCTGCTCGGCCTGCCCGGCATCGCCATCTACAAGGCGATCAACACGGCGGATTCGATGATCGGCCACAAAAACACGAAATATCAATGGTTTGGATGGGCATCCGCGAGGCTGGACGACGTCGTGAACCTGCCCGCCTCGCGGTTGACGGGCCTGCTTTTCGCGGCCTGCACCCCCTCCCGCTTCAAGGAGGTCTTCGCCATCATGCGCCGGGATGCGCCCAAGCACCAATCGCCCAATGCCGGCTGGCCTGAAGCGGCGATGGCCGCGGCCCTGGGCCTGCGTCTGGGCGGCCCGCGCAGCTACCAGGGCGAGAGTGTGGAGCTGCCGTGGATGGGCGAAGGCCGCACCACCCTCACCCGCGCCGACATCATCAAGGGTGTAAAACTGATGACGCGGGCGATGCTTTTGTTGAGTTTTGCGTTGTTGTTGGTAGCCATTTTGTAGACATGCCGTAGCATGTCAGCCCTTGAGGCGGAGCGGCAGTCCAGCCGCCACGAAAAAAACTTCGTCAACCGCGGCTGACAGTTTCTGGTTGGCGATGCCCTGCTCGTCCCGGAAGCGGCGGGCCATGGCATTCTCCGGCACGATGGAGAGGCCGACCTCATTCGTGACCATAACAACTCTTGATTGCGTCTCGCCGAGGGCTGCAAGCAAGCCATCGACCGCCCCGCCGATGTCGCGGCCATGATGCATGAGGTTGCCGAGCCAGACGGTGACGCAATCGAGGAGGACGAAGCCTGCTGCCTGCCGGAGGGCGGCGGCGGGATCGAGGGGGGCTTCGAGCGTGGTCCAGCCATGGGCGGCGCGCTCTTGCCGGTGGCGGGCGATGCGCTGGCGCATCTCCTCGTCGAAGGGTTCGGCGGTGGCGATGTAGGTCTTCTGGCCCTCGAAGCCCCGGGCCAGGCCTTCGGCGAAGCGGCTCTTGCCGGAGCGGGCGCCGCCGAGGACGAGGGTCTTCACGTGGGCGCCCTTGGGATGCGGGCGATGAAGTGGCCCCGCATGCGGTCCGGCCACTGGCGGAAGGGCACTTCGCCCGCCTCGCTCTCACCATGGAGGGTGAACCAGTCGAGGATGGCTTCGGCCTGCTCGCGCGTCGGCTCATGCCCGCCGGTGACATAGGTGAAGCGGCCGCCATCGCGGAGCACCACGGAGCAGTGGCGGCTGCAATTCCACAGGCAGGCCTGGGTGGCGATGGGAAGCGCGAGCCCGCGGGCCGCGATGGCATCAACCATGTGGGCGATCAGCGTCTCGCCGCCGGTGCGGCCATCGGGGCCGGTCTTCCCGGCCGCCGAGAACTTGCAGGTCGTACACATCACAATGTCGCGCATGGGGCTCCGGTTCGGCGGGCAGTTGCCAAGGGGTGGCCTTCAATGTAGGCAATCGGGAGCACTGTCAACGCGATGAAACCGGCATGAATTTCAGCTCAATCGCCTTCCTCGCGTCAGATTCGCCGGAAGCCCGGGAGGCGGCGCAAAGGCTTGCCGCCATCCACGGAAATGCCGAGCCCGACCGGGCCGACTGCGTGGTGGCGCTGGGCGGCGACGGCCACATGCTGCAGACGCTGCACCGCTTTCTCTCCACCGGCATCCCGATCTACGGCATGAACCGGGGCACGGTGGGTTTCCTGATGAATGATTATGCCGAGGACGATCTCAAGGAGCGGCTCGCGGCGGCGGAACTGACCGTGATCCATCCCTTGAGCATGACGGCCGTGGACGAGACGGGAAAGGTGCACCGGGCGATTGCCTTCAACGAAGTCTCGCTGCTGCGCCAGCGCCACCAGGCGGCGAAGCTGATGATCGCCATCGACGACAAGCCGCGGCTGGAGGAACTGACCTGCGACGGCGTGCTGGTGGCGACACCGGCGGGCAGCACGGCCTATAATCTCTCCGCACACGGACCAATCTTGCCGATCAATTCGGAACTGCTGGCCTTGACCCCCATCAGCGCCTTCCGCCCGCGCGGCTGGCGCGGCGCCATCCTGCCGCACAATGCCAAGGTGACGATCACCATCCTCGAGGGCGAAAAACGCCCGGTGGCGGCAGTGGCCGACCACGTGGAGGTGCGCCATGTGCGGCAAGTGGAGATCGCGCAGGACCAGACGAAGTCGGCGCGGATCCTGTTCGACCCCGGGCACAGCCTGGCGGAGCGGGTGCTGCGGGAGCAGTTCCGGTTTTGAGGTGATCTGCCCTGCTCCCGTCACCCCCAGATAAAGCTGGGGGGCTGCTTTGGGCGTCCGGCCCGCGCAAGCAAAGCTGGAGTCCGGCTTTCGCCGGAATGATGGTGGTTGGGGCGTGATGAGGCGCTCACGCCGCTTTCAGCAGGTCGGCCTTGAGGCGTTGGGCGATGAGGCGGGGGCGGCCGGCGGCGAAGCGGCCGACGAAGTCCAACTGGTGCGGGCGCTCGGCCATGGGCAGGGCCTCGTAGCGGGTCATCAGCACCTCGATGAGGCGGCGGCCGAAATCGTCCTGCGAGAGAGGGAGGCCGTCCTGATGCTCCTCGCGGGCAACATCGCAGGCGGCCTGGAGGGTCCAGTAGCAGGACTCCGGCAGGCCGGCCTTGGTGTGGAGACTGCGGAAGGCGGAGGCAGGCTTCACGAACATGGCGTCTTCGGCGCGCTTCAGCGATACGTCGGCGAGGCAGGCCATGATCGCCGCCACCACATCCATGGCGCCAAGGCAGGCTGCGCGCACGATGATGGAGGCGGTGAGAAGCTCGTTGGCGACGAGGAAGGCGACGACGTTGCCCAGCTCTTCCTCCGTCGCGCTGGTCAGGATATCGAGCACGGCGTTCTCTTCAGCCTCGGTCACGATCTCCGTGGCGTCGTTGGCGGGAAGCCAGCCGCGCTCGGCGACGAGCTGACGGGTGCGCGACGCCACGAGCCGCGCATGGGTGACACGGATATCGAGCGGCAGGCCGGGGCTGGCCAGCAGGCAATCGAGAATCTCGCTCTCTTCGCCGAAGCGGACGTAAAGATCGCGGTACTGATCGGGCGTAAGGACGAGGTTCTCGTTCTCCAGCATCAGCCCGTTGACGGCAAGCGGCAGCGATTCGATGATGTAATCGACAGCCTCCGCGGGAACGTCCGGGCGCAGCGCCACGGTGGCGCGGCGGGCATCATCGCCGACGCGCAGCACGGCCAGCATGTGCCATGCGCTGAGCGCTGGCGTTTCAGCGAGGAACGGCAGGGCGATCTCGTCATCATCAGCGACGATGGCGAAGAGCACGTCGGCATTGAGGCTGGGTACGGCGGCGAGGCCCTCGGCCAGGGCGCGGCGCACTTCGACATCGGGATCGGCGGTGAGCTTCAGCACGGCGGGGATGACCTGCTCACGCTCATTCAGCGGAGCGTCCTCGCGGGCGAGGAAGGCGGTGAGCTGCGTTGCGAGGTCAATGCGCTGTGCCGTATCTCCGGTGGCAATCACATCCATGAAGACCTTGTCGTCAAGGCCGCAGAAGCTGTGCTCTATCTCGGGAGTGTGCATGATACCCTGCTCTTTCAGGGCAAATGTGCCATCCAAGATTTAACAATCCGTTCACCGTAAGGCGGTTTCCGGCAGCGGCCTCACTCCTTGAGGACCTGGGGGTTGGCGGGCGAGGTGACGGGGCTGACCGTCATCACCTCCCTGCCCCTGGCCTTCAGGTGCTCAGGCTTGCGCCAGCTGCGCCAGACGGCGAAGGCCGCAAGCCCCAGATGCACCGCGATCATGTAGAGCAGGAAGCCGTCATGGCCGATCCGCCGCATCATGGCGCCGACCAGTATGGGACCCAGGATCGAGCCCGCGCCATAAAGCAGGACAAGCCTGGCGGAGGCGCCCAGCACCTGGTCCTTGTCGAGATGGTCGTTGGCGTGGGCGACGACGAGTGAATAGATCGGCAGCGAGATGATGCCGAAGGCGGTGACGAGCGCGATCAGCAGCGCGCGCGAGATGTGGTTGCCGCCCACCATGATCACCACGCACACCACCGCCGCGGCGAAGCTGAGCAGCATGATGATGGTGCGGCGGTCAAAGCGGTCAGATATCCAGCCGATGGGGTATTGCGAGAGGATGACGCCCAGCGGCGGCAGCGCCATCATGACCGATACCAGCGCCAGCGGCAGGCCCTTGGCGAGGCCGAAGACCACGCCCAGCGCGAAGAAGGCGCTCTGCCCCAGGCCGCAGGCGAGAACGCCCACCACCGCGAGCGGCGAAGCGCGCCAGATTTCCGCCACGCTGACCGGGCGCGCGCCCTCCACACTCGGCGCCTCCGACGGCAGGAGGATGAGCGGCACCAGCGCCATCGACAGCAGGCAGGACACGATGATGAAGCGCACGAAGCCCGACTCGTCCGACACGTTGAGCAGGAACTGGCCGAGACCGAGCGCGCCGTAGATGACGATCATGTAGAGCGACATGATCTGGCCGCGGTTGCGGTTCGAGGAGGTGGCGTTGAGCCAGCTCTCGCACACGATGAACATGCCCGAGACGCAAAGCCCCACGACGAAGCGCAGCACGAACCAGAACAGCGGATCGACCCACAACGGGAACAGCAGCGTCACGGTTGAAACCGTGGAGGCAAGCCCGGCAAAGGTGCGGACGTGGCCCACGCTGCGCACCAGCCGCGGCGTCAGGAAGGCGGAGGCCAGAAGCCCCACGGAGAAGCCCGCCATGACGAAGCCCGTGACGTCGGTGCGGAATTCAGCCTCGTTCGCCGCGAGGCTGACGAGCGAGCCCGCCAGGCCATAGCCAAGGCACAGCATGGCGACGCTGGCGAGAAGAACCCAGAGCGAGGTGTTGATCATCGCGCCAGCCAAGCATGCCGGGGCGAATCAGGCCAGACCCCGGCATCGAAATCAGACGTCGATGCCGGCCTGGCGGAGCTTGAAATGCAGGAGATCGCTGTCACAGGGCATCATCAGCACGTCGGCTGCGCCCTCGAGGATCGACTGGCCGAACATCTCCGTGTCCGGCGTATCGGCATAGAGAAACACCACAGGCGGCTTGCCGCGGCCCGACAGCCGGAGGCGCCTGACGAAATCACGGGGAGCGCCGCCCGCGGCACGGGCAGGCATCATCACCACGTCGGGTGCATTGTCGTTGCAGAAACGGAGCGCAACCTCCCCACCGGCGGTGAGGGACGTCTCAAGGCCAAGGCCCGAGAGCATCTGCTCGAGATGCTGCTTGCCCCTGCCGTCGTCATCAATGAGCAGACACCTGGTCATGTCTACCAACCTCTCCAGCACCATGGCTTCTTGCCTTTCACCGTGCATCTGACGAGTCCTGCGCGCGCACGGTTAACGAGCCGTTAACGGGCTTATCCACAGCTTTTCCACATGGTGTAAGGGGCTGAACCTGAACGAATTTCAGCGATATGAACAGATTTTTCCACAATGGCGGAATTGCGGCCTTGGGCAGCACGGCGGAGACCGGCCTGCCCGACTCAGCCTAGTTGCCGAGCATGATGTCGCGCGCCTGGCCGGCGGCGATGGTGAAGGTGGCGGTGAGCAGCTCCGCCCCCACGGCGGCACGCGCGGTGTATGTGCCGGGCACCAGCACGAGGTTGGCGCCGAGGCCGGTTTCGCTGGCGATGAGGGCGCCGCCTGCGTCCTCCACGTCCCAGCGCACCTCAGCCGTGGGCGAGCCCACGAAGGCCAGCCGCGCGAGGCCTGCCCGGTGGGTGATGGCAAGGGTGCTGAGGCGGCCGGCCTTCACCACGACGTCGGACACGGCGACGGCGTTTCCGGCGGCCGCACGGCTCTCAACCCGGTAGCGGCCTTCCGGCAGGCGGATGATGCCGCCGCCGGCCTCGCCCGAGGCCACGAGCCGGCCTTTTCCGCGGCTGCCGAGCGCGAAGACGCGCAATTGCGGGCGGGCGGCGGGAAAGGCTGTCTCGCCCATGCCGGCATCGATGCGGAGGCCGCCCGCCTTCAGGATGAGGCTGACCATCAGGCGGACCCGCTCCGGCACGCTGACCGTATGCACCTCGATGGCAGCGCCATAGGCGGCC
>CAIYXE010000038.1 GCA_903930095.1 uncultured Hyphomicrobiales bacterium | reverse complement strand
GCCCGACAGTACATAGGAGAGCGTCGACTTGCCGGAACCGTTGGGGCCCATGATGGCATGCACCTCGCCCGGCTTCACCGAGAGCGACAGGCCACGCAGTATCTCGCGGTCCTCGTCTTCGAGCTTCACATGCAGATTGTCGATGTTGAGCAGGGTCGTCATCCGACACTTCCTTCCAGAGAAATGCCGATCAGCTTCTGCGTCTCGGCCATGAATTCCATTGGCAATTGCTGCAGCACGTCGCGCACGAAGCCGTTGACGATCAGCGCCACGGCTTCCTCCTGGGAAAGCCCGCGCGACATGCAGTAAAACATCTGGTCATCCGAAATCTTGGACGTCGTCGCTTCGTGCTCGAACTGCGCCGTAGACGTCTTGGCTTCGATATAGGGCACGGTGTGCGCCCCGCACTTGTCGCCGATGAGGAGCGAGTCGCACTGGGTGAAGTTCCGCGCGTTCGTCGCCTTGCGATGGGCGGACACGAGACCACGGTAGGTATTATCCGAACGGCCCGCCGCGATCCCCTTGGAGATGATGCGGCTCGACGAGTTCTTGCCGAGGTGGATCATCTTGGTGCCAGAGTCGACCTGCTGGCGGCCGTTGGAAATGGCAATCGAATAGAACTCGCCGCGTGATTCCTCGCCGCGCAGAATGCAGCTCGGATATTTCCAGGTGATGGCCGAACCCGTCTCCACCTGCGTCCAGCTGATCTTGGAGCGGGCTCCGCGGCAGTCGCCGCGCTTGGTCACGAAGTTGTAGATGCCGCCTTTGCCTTCAGCGTCACCCGGGTACCAGTTCTGCACCGTCGAATACTTGATCTCGGCGTCATCCAGCGCGATCAGCTCGACGACTGCCGCGTGAAGCTGGCTCTCCTCGCGCGTGGGCGCCGTGCAGCCTTCGAGATAGGAGACGTAGGAGCCCTTGTCGGCAATGATCAGTGTCCGTTCGAATTGCCCGGTGTTCTTGGCGTTCATGCGGAAATAGGTCGACAGCTCCATCGGGCAGCGCACGCCCGGCGGCACATAGACGAAGGAGCCGTCGGAAAACACCGCGGCATTGAGTGCCGCATAGTAATTGTCGCCCTGCGGCACGACGGAGAACAGGTACTTCTTCACCAGCTCCGGGTGCTCCCGCAGCGCTTCCGAGATCGAGCAGAAGATCACGCCCGCCTTGGCGAGTTCCGCCTTGAAGGTGGTGACCACCGAGACGGAGTCGAACACGGCATCCACCGCCACCCTGCCGGAGGCATATTCGCCGCCCTCCTCATCAAGCTCGCTCTTCTCGCCCTGCTTCCTGACGCCTGCGAGGATTTCCTGCTCCTTCAGCGGAATGCCGAGCTTGGCATAGGTCTCGAGCAGCTTGGGGTCCACCTCATCCAGGCTCTTCGGAGCCGCCGAGCCCTTGGGGGCTGCGTAGTAATAGAGGTCCTGGAAATCGATCTTGGGATAGCTCACCTTGGCCCAGGTCGGCTCCTCCATCTGCAGCCAGCGGCGATAGGCGTCAAGGCGCGCGTCCAGCATCCAGGCGGGCTCGTTCTTCTTCTCCGAAATGAAGCGGACGATATCCTCGTTCAGGCCCTTGGGCGCGTAATCGGACTCGATGTCGGTCGTGAAGCCGTACTTGTACTTGTCGACGTCGATGTCCTTGACGAGTTCGATGGTTTCGATGTCAGCCATTATATCCTCAAGCAGCAGCCCTTGCCTTGTGACGGGAGACGATCTTCCGCCAGGCGGCAATGAAATGGTCGATGTGGTTGTTCGTGGTATCCCAGCCCAGTGATACGCGGAGCGCGGCACGGGAGATTTCAGGTGCGACACCCATGGCAGCCAGCACATGCGATGTCGCAACCTTGCCCGACGAGCAGGCAGAACCAGACGACACGGCGATGCCTTCGAGGTCGAGAGCCATCAGCAGCATCTCGGCATGCATGCCGGGCATGGCGAAGCAGGTCGTGTTGGGCAGCCGCTCTGCGCCGCGCCCGAAGATCACCGCACCCTCCAGCGCCTCTTCCAGCCTGTCGCGCAGCGCGGCCACGTTCATCTTTGCCTGGGCCACCGCGCCGAAGCCCGCCAGCGCCGCGAGGTTCTCTGTCCCCGCCCTGCGCCGTAACTCCTGCCCGCCGCCATGCACCAGCGGATTGATCGCAAGCCCGTCGCGGATCACCAGCGCGCCTGCTCCCACCGGTGCGCCCAGCTTGTGGGCCGACAGCGTCATCATATCAACGCCCAGCAGCCCGAAATTCACCGGCACCTTGCCCAGCGCCTGAACGGCATCCGTGTGCACCAGGTGCCCCGCGGCGAGGCGCACGATCTCGGCCACCGGCTGCATCACGCCCGTCTCATTATTGGCCAGCATCACGCTCACCAGCGCCTTCGGGCCATTCAGCATCCGTTCCAGCGCCGCCAGGTCGACGATGCCATTGGCGTCCACCGGAACCGTCTCAACCGTCTTGCCAGACGCCTTCGCCGCCTCCAGCACCGAAGGGTGCTCCACGGCGGACACGATCAGCCGCTCGGCGGATGCGCCCTTCAGCGCCATGTTGTTGGCTTCGCTCCCGCCGGAGGTGAACACCACCATCGGCGCGATAACCCCCACCGCCCGGGCCACCTGTTCACGCGCGTCGTCGATGAGTTTCCGCGCAGCCCGCCCCTCGCCATGGATGGAAGAGGCATTGCCGGTGCAATCCATTGCGCAAACCATCGCATCCCGCGCCTCGGGGCGCAGGCTCGCCGTTGCGTTATGGTCGAGGTAGCTCCTCACGCCGGCTGGCCCTCCGGGTGGCGGTCCTTGGCCTGCTTGATGGTGGCGGCCAATGCCAGGTTGCGCTTCTCGACCACGTCCTCGAGTGAAATCGATGCCAGGAAATTCATCATCTGCCGGCCGAGGCTGGACCACAGGTCATGCGCGTTGCAGCGCTCGCCCCTCACGCAACCTTCCACGGCGTCGCCGTTGCAGCGTGTGAAATGCAACTCTTCGTCAACGGCAGCAATGATTTCGGCAACCGGAATCAACCGCATGTCACGTGCAAGACGGTAGCCGCCGCCGGGACCGCGCGCGCTTTCCACCAGCTTCTGCTTCCGCAGCTTTCCGAACAGCTGCTCCAGATATTCCTGGCTGATGTCCTGCCGCTCAGCAATTTCCGCCAGCGAGATGGGCTCGCCGCCGGAATGAACCGCGATATCGATCATCGCCATCACGGCATAGCGGCCCTTGGTGCTCATCTTCATCTACGAAACCCTTGATTTTCAACCCCTCACCCGTGCTAAAGGCCATTGGATCAGGAGGCGGGGGCGCCAGTTTCGAATAATTCTAAACAGGATATAGAAAACCCGAGTACAGGAGTCAACTATCTGGTGGACAGTTCACCGGATTTTCCTGCACCGACATCTCCCCACGAGGACCAGATTTCATGCCGGAAGTGATTTTCAGCGGGCCCGCAGGCCGCATCGAGGCGCGCTACCACCACTCCAAGGCCGCAGGCTCTCCCATCGCCATCCTGCTGCACCCGCACCCCACCTTCGGGGGCACGATGAACAATCCCATCGTGCATGCCATGTACCAGATGTTCCAGAGCCGCGGGTTTTCTGTTTTACGCTTTAATTTCAGAGGTGTAGGCCGTAGCCAGGGAATCTTCGAAAACGGCGCGGGCGAGCTTTCGGACGCAGCCTCGGCGCTTGACTGGCTGCAGTCTTTCAACCGCGAGGCCAAGATCTGCTGGATCGCGGGGGTCTCCTTCGGCGCATGGATTTCCATGCAGCTGCTGATGCGGAGGCCTGAAATATCAGGGTTTATTTCGGTCGCCCCGCTGGCCAAGCACTATGACTTCTCCTTCCTCGCCCCCTGCCCGGCCTCCGGCCTCTTCGTCAACGGCGAAAAGGACACGGTGACGTCGCCCGAGGCGGTGCACAGCCTGGTGTCCAAGCTCAAGACTCAAAAGGGAATTTCGGTCGAGCACAAGGTGATTGCGGGCGCCAACCACTTCTTCCAGGACAAGATCGACGAGCTCACCAAGACCTGCTCGACCTATCTGGACAAGCGCCTGGCGGCGGAAGGCCAGCTCTGACAGGTTACTGATTTCACTCAGCTTTTGCGAGGACACCTGCCGGAAGCGGGCGCGGCGCGCCGGTGGTTCCGGGGAATGTGATGGGCAATCCCCTCAGGCAGCGCACCGCAAGGTAGGCCCACGCCTCCGCTTCCATCGAATCACCGTTGAAACCGACATCTTCTGCAACGATTACATCGACTTGCAGAAGATTCCGCAAGTCCTGCATCAAGGTGGAATTGAGCCTGCCACCGCCGCAGATGATGTAGAGCCGGGGCGCATCCGGCACCAGCTTCGCGCTGCCGGCGATGGTGGCGGCGGTGAAGCGCGTCAATGTCGCGGCGCCATCCTCCGGCGAGAGGCCATCGAGCAACGATGAATCGAACGCGTTTCTGTCGAGAGATTTGGGTGCTGCGGTCGCAAAAAAGTTGTTTTTGAGTAGCTGCCGTAGCGCATCCGCAGCAACATGCCCGCGCGATGCCAGAACCCCGTCACGGTCAAATGACACATCGGTGTGTCTCTCGCACCAGTCATTGATGAGGGCGTTACCGGGTCCGGTGTCGAAGGCGACGAGCTCCCCCTCCTGCCCGATCCAGGTCATGTTGGCCACCCCGCCGATGTTGACGAAGGCGACCGGACGCTCATTCAGGTTTGACGCTAGGGCACGGTGGTAGACCGGCACCAGGGGTGCCCCCTGGCCGCCTGCGGCAACATCCGCCGCGCGGAGGTCGTAAACGACCGGGATGCCCGTCCGGCTGGCGAGGAGCTCGCCCAGGCCGAGCTGGACGGTGAGGCGGCGCTCCGGCCGGTGGATAACGGTCTGACCGTGGAAACCGATGACGTCGATGGCGGAGGCCTTCATGCCGGTCTCCGCCAGGAACCGCCCGACGGCATCCGCGTGCCACAGGGTCAGCTCCCGCTCGACCGCGGCGAGGATGCCGGGACGGGCGTCGCGCTGTTCAAGCACCTTCGCCTGCCGAAGGGCGTCCTGCAGCAGGGCTTGCTGGTCAGGGCGATAGGGATAGGTGGCGGCGGGGCCGCGCTCCACCACATCCTCGCCATCGGTGCGGAGCCAGGCCACGTCGATGCCGTCCAGCGAGGTCCCCGACATCAGTCCCAGCGCGGCGAGCGGTTTTGACAGGGAGGGCCTCCGTGCTAAGAGCCCGCAGCCTTTTCCCCGAAAGTTCGAGTGCCATGAGCCAGTTCAAGTCCGATTTCCTCAACATACTCTCCGAGCGCGGATTCATCCACCAGATCTCGGACCCCGAGGCGCTGGACGCACAGGCGAAGGCGGGCACGATCACGGGCTATATCGGCTTCGATGCCACCGCCTCCTCGCTGCATGCGGGCTCGCTGGTGCAGATCATGATGCTGCGCTGGATGCAGAAGACCGGGCACAAGCCGATTGCGCTGATGGGTGGCGGCACCACAAAGATCGGCGACCCGTCCTTCAAGGATGAATCGCGCAAGCTCCTCACCGTGGAGCAGATCGCCACCAACCTTGCGGGCATCCGCCAGGTGTTCACCCAGTTCCTGACCTTCGGGGACGGCTCAACCGACGCGCGGATGGTGAACAATGCAGATTGGCTCGATCACCTGAACTACATCGACTTCCTGCGCGACTATGGCGTGCACTTCACCATCAACCGGATGCTGAGCTTCGATTCGGTGAAGCTCAGGCTGGAGCGCGAGCAGCCGCTCACCTTCCTCGAATTCAACTACATGATCCTGCAGGCCTATGACTTCCTCGAACTGTCCCGCCGGCAGAACTGCGTGCTGCAGATGGGCGGCTCCGACCAGTGGGGCAACATCGTGAACGGCATCGAGCTTGGCCGCCGCTGCGACCAGCGCCAGCTGTTCGCGCTGACCACGCCGCTGCTCACCACCTCTTCGGGCGCCAAGATGGGCAAGACGGCGGCGGGTGCCGTGTGGCTCAACGCCGACATGCTCTCGCCCTATGACTACTGGCAGTACTGGCGCAATGCCGAAGATGCGGATGTGACGCGCTTCCTGAAGCTCTATACCGAGATGCCGCTGGACGAGATCGCGAAGCTGGGCGCGCTCGGCGGCTCCGAGATCAACGAGGCGAAGAAACTGCTGGCGACCGAAGCCACCGCCATGCTGCACGGACGCGCGGCAGCGGATGAGGCCGCGGAAACGGCGCGGCGCACCTTCGAGGAAGGCCAGAGTGCTGCGGGGCTTCCGACGATCACCCTCGACCTCGGCCAAGGCACCGGACTGCTGGCGGCACTGGTGGCGGCGGGCTTTGCCACATCCAACGGCGAGGCACGCCGCTCAGTTCAGGGCGGCGCCGTGCGCGTCAACGACCAGGCGGTATCAGACGAGAAGCTGACGCTGACGAAGGCATTGCTGGCGGATGGCGTGATCAAGCTTTCCATGGGCAAGAAGAAGCATGTGCTGGTGAAGCCGGCCTAGGGTTGGGGCGGGCCTCGCGGTGAGAGGCCCTCATCCGCCCTTCGGGCACCTTCTCCCATCGCGATGCGACGGGAGAAGGGAATTCTCACCACGAGTCCCTTCTCCCGTCCG
>CAIYXE010000037.1 GCA_903930095.1 uncultured Hyphomicrobiales bacterium | reverse complement strand
TTCGTCATCTCTTCTGTTGCATGAGTAGCCAGCACGCGCCCTGCGAGATAGAGCGAGCCGCAGATCAGGATACGCGGCGCGGGAACGCCGAGTGATGCCTGCATAAGCGCCGCCTCGAGACCTTGAGCCGTCTCGGCGGGCAACCCGTGGGCACGCGCAGCTTCAGCGAGCCTTTCCGCAGGAACGGCATTCTCCTCATCCGGAATGGTGATTGTCACCACCCGGCTGGCCACACCCGAGAAGCAGCCGATGAAGCTTCCCACATCCTTGGTGTTGAGCATCCCCCAGACCAGCACCAGCGGGCGCGAATGCCTGTCATTCAGCTCAGAGAAGGCCTGCGCCAGCACGCGGCCTGCCGAAGGATTGTGCCCGCCATCGAGCCAAAGCTCTGCCTCCGCGGGCACGCATGCTGTCAGCGCGCCCTGCCCCAGCCGCTGCATGCGCGCCGGCCATGAGGTGGATTTCACGCCCTCGGCGATGTGCGCATCGCCGATCCGCGGATCGTTCAGGCGCCGCACTGCCGCGATGGCGTTGCCCGCATTGTCGATCTGGTGGCGGCCCTTGAGTTGCGGCATCGGCAGGTCGAGAAGGCCGGCCTCATCCTGGAACACGAGGCGGCCATGCTGCTCATAGACCTGCCAGTCCTGGCCTGAAATGTGAAGTTCCGCACGCACGCGCTCGCCCACGCGTTCGATCGCGATGCGCGCCTCATCCGGCTGCGCGCCGATGATGGCGGGGCGCCCGCGCTTCAATATGCCAGCCTTTTCCCCGGCGATGAGGGTGAGCGTGTCGCCAAGGTACTGCTGGTGATCATAGTCGATGGTGGTGATGACGCAGAGTTCCGGATGCTCGATGACATTCGTTGCGTCAAGCCTGCCGCCGAGGCCGACCTCGAGGATCAGGTAGTCGGCAGGCGTGCGGCTGAAGGCGAGGAAGGCAGCAGCTGTGGTGATCTCAAAGAAGGTGATGGCCTCCCCGCCATTGGCCTGCTCGCACTCTTCCAGCAGTGCCGAAAGGTCGGCCTCGGCGATGAGTTCTCCAGCCACGCGGATACGCTCATGGAATTTCACCAGATGGGGAGAGGTATAGGCATGCACCTTGAGGCCCGCTGCCTCCATGATGTGGCGGAGATAGGCCACGGTGGAGCCCTTGCCATTGGTGCCGGCAACATGGATGACGGGCGGGAGGCTGCGCTCCGGATGCCCAAGCTTCTTCAGGATGTCCTGCATGCGCCCGAGGCTCAGATCAATGATCTTCGGATGCAGCGACAAGAGCCGCGTCAGAATAGCGTCACTCAGCGCCACGCGATCAGCCTTCGACGGGAACGAGCGCGGTCGACGGCACCTCGCGCGAGGGAGCCTTCATCAGCATGCGCACCATGCGGGACAGCGTGTCGCGCATCTGGTGGCGGTGCACGACGATATCGACCATGCCGTGTTCCTCAAGGTATTCGGCGCGCTGGAAGCCTTCCGGCAGCTTCTCGCGGATGGTCTGCTCGATCACGCGCTGGCCGGCAAAGCCGATAAGTGCGCCCGGTTCGGCCACATGCACATCGCCCAACATGGCATAGGACGCCGTGACGCCGCCGGTGGTGGGGTGCGCCAGCACCACAATATAGGGAAGTTTCGCCAGGCGCAGTTCCTGCACGGCAACCGTGGTGCGCGGCATCTGCATCAAGGACAGTACGCCCTCCTGCATGCGCGCACCGCCTGACGAGATGAAGAAGATGAAGGGCGTCTTGCTGTCCACAGCCTTGCGCATGGCAGTGACGATGGCCTCGCCTGCGGCCATGCCGAGAGAGCCGCCCATGAAGGCGAAATCCTGCACCGCGATCGTCACGGGGAAACCGTCAAGCTCGCCGATGCCCGCCTGGATACAATCATCAACACCATTCTTGGTGCGGGCTTCCTTGATGCGGTCGGCGTATTTCCGCTCGTCGCGGAACTTCAGCGGGTCAGCTGGCACCTGCGGCATGGCGATCTTTTCGTAGGCGCCATCGTCGAACATGGACTTGAGGCGCACCTCCGGCGGCATGCGCATGTGATAGCCTGACTGCGGCATCACATGCTGGTTGGCCTCGAGGTCCTTGTAGAACACCATCTGCCCGGACTCGGGGTCCTTCACCCACATGTTCTCCGGCACCTCGCGCTTGTCGGTGCCGAGGATGGAGCGGATTTTCGGGCGGACGAAGTTCTTGATCCAGTTCATGGGGCGGGCCTAGCTCCTGACGCCCTGCGCGATCTCGGAGACGAGCGCGTGCACGGCCTTGGCCGTATCTGGGGTCGCCTTTCCGGCATTTGTGAGGCTTTTCTCCACCGCGCTCACGAGGGCGGAGCCGACGACCACGCCATCGGCATCCTTGGCGATCTGGCGGGCCTGTTCCGCCGTCTTGACGCCGAAGCCCACGCAGATCGGCAAGCTGGTGTGCTTGCGCAGGCGGTTGACGTTGGCCTGGACACTCTTGAGATCAGGCGCCTTGGTGCCGGTGATGCCCAGCACCGAGACGTAGTAGACGAACCCGCTGGTGTTGCGGAACACTTTGGGCGCGCGGTTGTCGTCGGTCGTCGGCGTGGCAAGGCGGATGAAGTTCATGCCGGCATCGAGCGCGGGGATGCAGAACTCCTGGTCCTCTTCCGGCGGCAGGTCGACGATGATGAAGCCATCAGCACCCGCGGCCTTTGAATCCGTCAGGAACTGGTCCACGCCATAGACATAGATCGGGTTGTAATAGCCCATGAGCACGATGGGCGTGTCCTGATCCGTCTTGCGGAAGTCGGTGACGAGTTGCAGCGTCTTCTTCATCGTCTGGCCGGCATGCAGCGCGCGAAGTCCCGCCGCCTGGATCGCCGGGCCATCGGCCATCGGGTCGGTGAAGGGCATGCCGACCTCGATCACGTCGGCACCCGCCGCAGGAAGGCCGCGGATGATCGCGAGCGAGGTGTCATAATCCGGGTCGCCCGCGGTGACGAAGGTGACGAGGGCGGCGCGGCCTTCCGCCTTCAGGGCGGCGAAGCGGCGGTCGATGCGGGTCGTCACAGCTTCACTCCCAGAACATCGGCCACGGTGAAGATGTCCTTGTCGCCACGGCCGCAGAGATTCATCACCATCAGATGATCCTTCGGCCGCTGGGGCGCGATCTTCATGACATGCGCCAGTGCATGGCTGGGCTCGAGCGCGGGGATGATGCCTTCGAGCTTGCAGCAGAGCTGGAAGGCCTCAAGCGCCTCCTTGTCGGTGGCGGAGACATATTCCACGCGCTTCATGTCATGCAGCCAGGAATGTTCCGGCCCGATGCCGGGATAGTCGAGCCCCGCCGAGATCGAGTGGCCCTCGATGATCTGCCCGTCGTCATCCATCAGGAGATAGGTGCGGTTGCCATGCAGCACGCCGGGCTTGCCGCCGGTGATCGAGGCGGCATGGCCGGTCTTGGTCTCAAGCCCATGGCCCGCGGCCTCCACACCGATGATCTCGACGCTCGCGTCGTCGAGGAAGGGGTGGAACAGGCCCATGGCGTTGGAGCCGCCGCCGATGGCAGCCACCAGCGAGTCCGGCAGGCGGCCCTCGCGCTTCAGCATCTGCTCTTTCGTCTCGCGGCCGATGACCGACTGGAAGTCACGCACCATCTCAGGGTAGGGGTGCGGGCCTGCGACGGTGCCGATGCAGT
>CAIYXE010000036.1 GCA_903930095.1 uncultured Hyphomicrobiales bacterium | reverse complement strand
GGGGCATTGCCGCCGACGGTGGTGTATTCGCCCTGCTGGAGGACGCGGAGAAGCCTGGTCTGGGCCTCAATCGGCATGTCGCCGATCTCGTCGAGGAACAGGGTGCCGCCTTCGGCCTGCTCAAAGCGGCCCGCCATGCGCGAGGTGGCGCCGGTGAAGGCGCCCTTCTCGTGGCCGAACAGCTCCGATTCGATCAGCTCACGCGGGATTGCGGCCATGTTGACGGCCACGAAGGGGCCCTTGCGGCGGCGGCCATAGTCATGGAGCGCCCTGGCGACGAGCTCCTTGCCGGTGCCGGATTCGCCCACGATCATGACGGTGAGGTCGGGCTGGGTCAGCCTCGCGATGATGCGGTAGATTTCCTGCATGGCGGGCGAGCGGCCGACGATGGGGAGCGACTCGCCCTGCTGGCCGGCAATGGCATTGGCGGGCCGCTGCGACTGCTCGAGCGCGCGGCCAACCGTCTGCACCAGCGCGTTAAGGTCGAAGGGCTTCGGGAGATAGTCATAGGCGCCGCGCTCGGCCGCCGTGATGGCGGTCATGATGGTGTTCTTGGCGCTCATCACGATGATGGGCAGCGTGGGCCGCAGCTTCTTGATGCGCGGGATGACGTCGAAGGCATTCTCGTCAGGCAGCACGACGTCGGTGACGACGGCATCGCCCTGCCCCTCGGTGACCCAGCGCCAGAGTGCAGCGGCGGTGGCCGTCGAGCGCACGCTGTAGCCCGCCCGCGTCAGGGCCTGGCTCAGCACCGTGCGGATGGCGCTGTCATCGTCCGCGATCAGGACCGTCTTGGCGCTCATGGATTGATGTCTCCTTCAAAATCCCGCGTGGCGGAGGCGCCGCGCATCATGGGCAGAAGCACGCGGAAGGTGGTGCCGCGCTCACGCCCCACGCATTCGATGATGCCGCCATGGTCGCGCACGATCTTGGCAACGAGCGCCAGCCCCAGCCCCTTGCCGCCGGGCTTCGTCGTCACGAAGGGATCGAAGATGTTGGGGCGGAGTTCCTCCGGAACGCCGGGGCCCGTGTCATGCACGCAGACCTCGAAGGGCAGCGTGATACGCTCCGAGGAGCCTGGCACGGTGAGGCGGATGCCGGGGCGGAAAGCGGTGGTGATGTGGATCTCGCCCGCCTCACCCCCCTGCTCGATCGCCTCGGCGGCGTTCTTGGCGAGGTTGAGGAAGACCTGGACGAGCTGGTCTTTGTTGCCCAGCACGGGAGGAAGCGATGGGTCGTAGTCCTCACGCACGGTGACGGCCTGCCCGGCGCTGGCGAGCGTCAACTGCTTCACCCGCTCCAGCACGGCGTGGATGTTCACGGGCTTCTTCTCGAGGGGGCGCTCGTCGGAGAACACCTCCATCTGGTCCACGAGGTCGCGGATGCGGTCCGTCTCGTCGCAGATCAGGCGGGCGAGCGCGCGGTCCTCGCTGCCGAGTGCGGGCTCCAGCAGCTGGGCCGCGCCGCGGATGCCGGCAAGCGGGTTCTTGATCTCATGCGCCAGCATGGTGGCCATGCCGGATACCGACCGCGCCGCACCGCGCGAGGTGAGCTGCCGGTCGATCTTGAGCGCCATCGATCGCTCCAGCAGCATGACGATGACGAAGCGCGGATGCTCCGTCATCACCGCCGCCTGGATATCCACCAGCCGCTCGCCGCCGAGCCGCGGGGTGCCAACGGCGACGGAATACTCATTGACCACGCCCGACATGGCGCGGGCCTGCAGGACGGCGGCGAAGACCGGGCTTGAGAACGGCACCAGATCAGGCAGCCGGTGGCGCAGGAGAACATTGCTGCTGGCCTGGAAGTAATCCTCCGCCGCGACGTTGGCCAGGCGGATGCGCTCATCCTCATCAAGCACGATCAAGGGATTGGGAAGAGCATCGACCACGGCGCGCGCCATCGGCAGCTCTTCGCCGGCGGTGAGGTGGTCGGCGGCGTTCATGCGGCGACCCTTTCCTGAGCCATGTCGTAGAGGGCGGCGAGGCCGCGGGCGACGGCCGCATTGTCGTTGCTGCGCAGAAGATCGGCGCGCCAGCGGGTGGCAGCCTCGGGCTGGAGCAATTGCCGGTCGGCCAGCCTGCCGATGGCCCAGCCAATGTGCTTGCGCGCGATGCGGTTGCCATGATGCGCGCCATGGGTGGACAGGATGCGATCATGGTGGAGGGCGAGAATGCCGGCTTCCTCTGCCAGCGAGGGCTCCGGCCTGCCAGAGCCCGGATCGAGCCCCTCGGCGATGACGCCGGGCCACCACGGGCGGCCATAGGCGCCGCGCCCGATCATGACACCGTCTGCCCCTGACTTTGCCAGCATCTCACGCGCGTCGGCCACCGTATTGCCATCGCCATTGGCGATGAGGGGAATGGATATCGCCTCCCGCACGCGGGCGATGGCCGACCAGTCAGCCTTGCCGCCATAGAACTGGCAGCGCGTGCGGCCATGCACCGTGACCAGCGCGACGCCTGCCGCTTCCGCCCGCCTGGCAAGCTCCGGCGCATTGAGGGAACCGTGATCCCAGCCCAGCCGCATCTTGAGCGTGACGGGCACCGAGGATGCCTCAACAGTGGCCGCAACCAGCCTTTCGGCGTGGTCCAGGTCGCGCATCAGGGCAGAGCCCGACAAGCCGCCGGTGACCTCGCGGGCGGGGCAGCCCATGTTGATGTCGATGATGTCCGCGCCCATGTCCTGCGCGACGCGGGCGCCCTCCGACATCCACTGCGTTTCACGGCCGGCAAGCTGGATCACGAAGGGCGAGAGCGATTCCGCGCCCAGCGCGCGGCGCAGCATGTCTGGCCGGGCATTCACCAGCTCCTCACTTGCCACCATCTCGCTGACCACGAGACCCGCGCCATGTTCATGCGCGGTCAGGCGGAAGGCCTCATCCGTGACGCCCGACATGGGGGCCAGGAAAACGCGGTTGCGGGTCTCGAGAGGACCGATCTGAATGCCCATTAATTGATCACAATAATCAGGTGTGCAATTTACAGGCAGGATAGACTGATGCTGCAGCGCGTCAAGAGCCTTTCTTGCGAGCCAGATGTGCAGTTGCTACAGACAGCACATGACAGTGGCGGCAGTGATTGTGGCCGGCGGCTCCGGCCTGCGTGCCGGAGGCGAAAAGCCCAAGCAATACCAGTTGATCGGCGGCAGGCCGGTGATCTGGTGGACCTGCCGGGCCTTCCTCGGCCACCCGGCTGTCGACCATGTGCAGGCGGTGATCGGCGAAGGCCACGATGCGATGTTCGCGGAGGCCGTGAAGGGGCTGGACCTGCCGCTGCCGGTGATTGGCGGATCGACCAGGCAGGAGTCCTGCCGGATCGGTGTTGGGGCAGTCGGGCGGCACAGACCGGACAAGATCCTGATCCATGATGCGGCACGCCCCTTCGTGTCCGCCGATCTGATCGGCAGCGTGATCGCCTGGCTCGACCGCTTCCCCGCGGTGGTGCCGGGAATGGCGGTTGCCGAGACACTGAAATTCGCACCCGGCGGCATGGTCAGCCGCACGGTGGACCGCTCATCGATCTGGACCGCGCAGACGCCGCAGGGCTTTGCCTACGACCAGATCCGCGCGGCCTATGACAAGGCCGAGGCGGAGCGCACACAAGGCCTCACCGACGATGCATCGGTTGCCGAGCATGCCGGACTTGCCATATCCATGATTCCGGGCCGGCAGGAGAACCGGAAACTCACCACGGCAGAGGACATCGAGATTGCCAATCGGGACATGACGGCGCGCACCTTGCAGAACCTGCCTGACATCCGCGTGGGCCAGGGAATTGACATCCACCCCTTCGAGGATGGAGACGCGGTGACGCTGTGCGGCGTCGCCATCCCCTATTCGCAGCGCCTCAAGGGGCATTCGGACGCCGATGCCGCGATGCATGCGCTGACGGACGCGATCCTGGGCACCATCGGGGAAGGCGACATCGGAACGCATTTCCCGCCGAGCGACCCGCAGTGGAAGGGCGCGGCCTCCCGCGTGTTTCTGGAGAAGGCGATGCAGCTGCTGGCGGCGAAGGGCGGGCTGATTGCCAATGCCGACATCACCATTCTGGCGGAGGCGCCGAAGATTGCGCCGCATGTGGCGGCGATGAAGGCATTCCTGGCCCCCCTGCTCCATGTCGAGCCATCGCGCATTGCCATCAAGGCGACAACGATGGAGAAGCTTGGCGCCATCGGCCGCAAAGAAGGCATCATGGCCTATGCGACGGTGACGGTACGGCTGCCGTGAGTTGAGGGTGGGACTCGCGGGCAGAGCCCTCATCCGCCCTTCGGGCACCTTCTCCCATCGCGCTGCGACGGGAGAAGGGAATTCTCACCACGAGTCCCTTCTCCCGTCCGGAGGATGGGAGAAGGTGGCCGGCAGGCCGGATGAGGGCTGTTTCGTGCGGCAGGACTCGCGGACAGAGGCCCTCATCCGCCCTTCGGGCACCTTCTCCCATCGCGATGCGACGGGAGAAGGGAATTCTCACCACGAGTCCCTTCTCCCGTCCG
>CAIYXE010000035.1 GCA_903930095.1 uncultured Hyphomicrobiales bacterium | reverse complement strand
GAGGTTCCGTCAGGCGAGTTGTCGTCGATAAAGATCACCTCCCAGCGCCGGCCATCCAGAAGGTACGAAAGCCTGTCAACGAGAACCGGGATGTTCTCCACTTCGTTGAAAGTTGGAATGACGAGGGCGATTTCCGGTCCTGCCTCGCTTGTTGCGTGCTCCATTCTCGAATTCAATATCCACCCGCAGTTTTTTCTTATTTCATGTCTTTATAGGCTAAACCTCCAAAGCGGAGGAGGTCTCAACCACATTCAGGTCACCTCAACCCGTCCTCGCCCTTGATTTCGGAGACCTTGAGGCCACCGACGCGGGGAAGCGGCCTTCCGCCCGTGGTTACCGCCACGGCGACCATGATCTCATTGGCGCGCGGCGCATCGGTGATGCGCACCTCCATGCCGTCGAAATGGCTGCGCACGAAGGCGGCATCCTTGTGGCCCAGCGGAATGTCCAGCACCACGCCCATGCCGCCGCGCTTCTTGGAGGACGGAATGAGGGCCGCGCCCTTGCCCAGCACTTTGCGGAAGGGTGCGCCGAGCTTGGGGTGGAGGATCGCCGCGGCATGCTCGAGTTCGCCGTTCTCGCCCACGGCGGCGGCCTTGCCGTAGCTTTCGACCTGATCGCCGGGAATGCCGAGGGCCGCGACCGCGCGCTCCGCCAGAAGGCCGCCCAGTTCCTCACCCACCTCGATCAGCTCCGAGAGGTCTTCCTGGTAGGTGCCCGCGAAGGGATTGGCGATGACGGCGATGGCGGCGGCGCGGCGGATCGCGGGCGAAACCTCCCGGCCCTGCTCGCTCAGCGTTTCGTCGACCACCGTCATGATCTTGCGGATTCTTGCCTTCATCTCAGGCCATCCTCTCCCTTGATGTCGGATGCGGCGAGGCCGCCGGCGCGGGCGTGGACGCGCGGACCCGTGGTCATCACCAGCACGACGATCATCTCATTGGCCTTGGGCGCATCGGTCAAGCCGACTTCGATGGCATCGAAATGGCTGCGCACATAGGAGGCATCGACATGGGTGACGGGGACGTCGAGCCTGGTGCCGGGGCCGCCCAGCTTCTTCGTCGAGGGCACGATCGCCTTGGCGCCACCCAGCACCTCGCGCATGGAATAGCCGCCGGGCGCATGCCACAGCGCCGCGTGCTCAAGCTCGCCCGCCTCGCCCACGATGGCGCCCTTGCCATAGCCCTCGATGGAGTGAGGCTCGCCGCCCAGCGCGTCAAGCAGCTTGCGGGCCATCTGGAGGCCGAGCGGCTTCAGGTCTTCCATGAAGGGCTGGATGTTCTCGTGGAAGGCTCCGGCATAGGGGTTCTCAATCACCGCGAGGACTGCGCCGCGGCGCTGTGGGGTTTTCGCGGGCGGGCCGCCCTCATGATGGATCTCCTCCACCGAGACGAGGAATTTCCTCACCTTCACGTCCGGCATCAACCCTCCCAAGACCTGTGCCCACGATGCGGGTCTCGCCCGCAAGATGAAGCGCTGCGGCGGTGATGCGCCCCTCGCCCACCAGCCTTTGCGCCAAGGCTACACCAGCATCGAGTGCGGCGGCAATTTCATTCCGGCAGAGCGCACCCACGGCGCGGGTGACGGGCCTTTCGCCAAGATCATTCTCAGGCTGGATCGCCTGGGCGGGAACACGCGTCACCGCCGGATGGCCCGGCAGGTCCACCGCATTGGCGATGACGGTGGCCGCCGCATCGGCAATGGATGCGCGCTCTGCGAGCACGGTGACGGCATCGGCAATGCCCAGCGAAAAGGAGCGGCCGCGCCAGCCGCTGGTGGCGATGCCACGCACGCAATCGGCAGCGGCGATGCGCGCGGACGCAAACAGCGAGGGCCGGTCCGGCCGGTCCACCAGGCCAACGTCATAAGATGTGCCGGGCGCGAGGTGGAGCGCGATGTCGCCGCCATTGTTGACGAAAGCGCGGGAGAGCGTTGCGGCGGCGGTCATCGCGTCGAGCACCTCCTCTGCCACGGAGCCTGCGACGGCGGCCATCGGGGTGATGAAGCCGAGGTCCGCGAGACGCCGTGTCGCCCGCCACATGCGGCGGGCGGTGGGGCCAGAAGGCTCCGGACCCACCGGCTGACGGAGCAGCGGCAACTCGGCGGCGAGTTCATCCAGCACAGTTGCAAAGCGGGACTGGGCGGCGGCGAAGGCCTCCTCCCGTGCGCCCTCGGCAGCGATGATCAGGTCGATGGGACCGTCATGAAGGTGGAGCCTCCAGCCATCGGGAAGCATCCGCGCTTCCATGCGGCTCATGGTGCAGCGCGTGCCCTGATGGCGGCCAGTACCCTGTCCGGCGTTGCGGGCGTGCGGGTGAGGCGCGCGCCCGTGGCGTGGTGGATGGCGTTGAGGATCGCAGGGGCCGTGGGGATCAGCGCCTGCTCACCGATGCCCTTGGCGCCGAAGGGCCCGGCGGAAGAGGCGCATTCGACGAGAATGGATTCGATGGGCGGCACGTCGCCGATGGTGGGGATCAGGTAGTCGTGCAGGTTCTCGCCGCGGCCTGGCGTGAACTCCTCCATCAGCGCCATGCCGATGCCCTGCGCCACGCCGCCCTCGATCTGGCCCTCGACGAGGACCGGGTTGATGGCGCGGCCCACATCATGCGCCGCGACGATGCGCAGGACCTTCACCGTACCGAACCGCATGTCCACCTCGATTTCCGCCAGATGCGCGCCATAGCCATAGACGGCATAGGGCATGCCCTGCCCCTTGGCATCGAGCGGCGAGGTCGGCGGATCGAAACTTTCCTCCGCACACAGGACGTAGCCATGCGCGTCACGCGGCAGACCGTGCAGATCGACGTCGCGGAGGAGGCCACCCTCGGTGACGCGCAGCCTGCCCGGTCCGAGGTCGAGCCGCGCGGCCTCGCCCGCGTTGGCGAGCCGCAGCAGAAGGCGCCGCAGCGCCAGCCCCGCGCGCTCAGCCGCCTTGCCGGTCACGAAGGTCTGGCGGGAGGCAGAGGTCTTGCCGCAATCTGGCGTCAGGTCCGTGTCCGGCGCAACGAGGTCGATCATGGCGAGCGGCAGGCCCACGGCATCCGCCGCGATCTGCGTGATCACCGTATTGGCGCCCTGCCCGATGTCGACCGCACCCTGGTGCAGCGACAGCCTGCCATCAGGCTTGAGGCCGAAGCGGATGGTGGACGGGTTGGGAAGCGAGGTGTTGCCACAGCCGTAGAACATGCCGGCAACCCCCACGCCGCGCCGCAGCGGCCCGCCCGGCGCATTGGCGGCAACCGCCCGCTCCCGCGCCATCCGCCAATGCGGCGCCAGCGCTTCGAAACAGTCACGGATGCCGACGCCGTCGCCCATCACCTGGCCGGTCACGGTGGGGGTGTCGTTGGTGAGCGCATTGCGGATGCGGAATGCGAGCGGGTCGATGCCGATCTTCTCCGCCAGCATGTCGAGCAGCTGCTCCTGCGCGATGACCGTCTGCGGCACGCCGAAGCCCCTGAAGGCGCCGGCGGGAACGCAATGGGTGAGGACGGCGCGCGTCCTTGCGCGGTAGTGCGGCACGGCATAGGGGCCCGACGCATGGACCGGCACGCGGTTCGCCACGGTGGGCCCCCAGGAGGCATAGGCGCCGGTGTTGAAGTCCGCCTCGAAATCCATGGCGAGCAGATCACCTTCCCGCGTGGCCGCCATGACCGAGCGCATGACGGCGGGGTGCCGCTTGGTAGTGGACTGGATCGACTCCTGACGCGAATAGACCATGGCGGCGGGCCTGCCGGTGAGCCATGCGGCAAGCGCCACATAGGGCTGGACCGAAAGATCAAGCTTGGAGCCGAAGCCGCCGCCGCAGGCCGAAGGGATGATGCGGATGTCCTCCGGGCGGAGCCCCATGATGGCTGCCGTGTCGTCCCGGTCCATATAGGGCGCCTGGGTGGAGGCGGTGATCTCGATCCTGCCGCCCACGCGCCGGGCCCAGCCGGCCTCGGGCTCGATGTAGGCATGCTCGACGAAGGCGGTTTCGAAACATCCCTCGACGCGGATGGGGGCGGCAGCGAGCGCGGCGGCGGCATCTCCCCGCTCGACAAGGCCCCGGATCAGCACATTGCCGGGACGGGCCGCATGGAGCCGCGGGGCATCATCCGCGAGTGCCTCGGCCATTCCCAGCACCGGAGCAAGTTCCTCCCAGGTGACGGGAAACGCCGCGAGGTCAAGGCCTTCAACGGCCTCCCGCGCGCCCACCACTGCGGCGATGGCCTCGCCACGGAAGCGGACCTCGCCTTCGGCGAAGACGGGCTGGTCGGCAAAGGGCGGGATGACGCCGAACACGTTGCGGCCTGGAATGTCGGACGCCGTCAGTATGCGAAGGATTCCTGGATGGGCGGCGGCATAGCCTTCAAGGTCGCCCAGCCGGAAGGCGGCGCGGTGGTGCGGCGAGCGCACGGCCCTGACCCACAGCGCATCGGGCGGCACGGCATCCGCGCCGAAGCGCTCGCTGCCGCCAACCTTCGGACCGCCATCGAGCCTCACAATGGCCGATCCGACGGCGTGGCCCTGTTCCGGGCTCTCATGGCGGGTGATGATGCCCGCGGCGGCATCGGCCACCGCGTCAATGATCTTGGCGTAGCCCGTGCAGCGGCAGAGCACGCCGCCCAGCGCGTCCGCGATCGCTTCGCGCGAGGGCGCGGGGTCATGCTCCAGCAGGGCTGCGGCGGCGACCAGCATGCCCGGCGTGCAGATGCCGCATTGTGCCGCGCCGCGCGACAGAAAGGCCTGCTGCAGGGCCTCGCCCTTCGCGGTGTTGGCGCCGATGCCCTCGATGGTGACGATCCGGGCGCCATCCGCCTGGGCCGCGGGCACCAGGCAGGCGCAGGCCGTCTCGCCGTCGATCAGCACCGTGCAGGCACCGCAGTCGCCTGCGTCGCAGCCGCTCTTGGTGCCCATGTGGCCGAGATGGCGGCGCAGCACTTCGGAAAGGCGCAGAGACGGCGCTGCATCGCAGGCAACCGGCGTGCCGTTGAGTTCGAAGGCAATGGCCACTCAGAAAGCCCCTGCCGCGCGGTCCAGCGCCTGGCCCACCACCGCGATGGCGGCCTCGCGCCGGTAGGCATCGCTGGCGCGCACATCGGAGATGGGCGACAATCCGTCAAGATGATGGGCTGCGACCCGCGTGGATGGCCGCTCGCCGGGCAAGAGGCCGAGGAGGTCCTGCTCCAGCCGCGTGAGGCGCTGGGCGACGGGCGAGGCAGCCCCCACCGCCACGGCAACTGTGGCGATGCGTCCGGTTTCATCCTTCTCGACCACCGCCGCGGCCATGAGGATCGAGATCACCAGATAGCGCCTGGCGCCGAGCTTGACGAAGGCGCCCGCGGCGCTGGCCGCGGGCTTGGGCACGATCACGGCGGTGACGATCTCACCATCGCGGAGCGCGGTGCGGCGATAGCCGGTGATGAAGGCGGAAAGCGGCAGGATGCGCCTTTGATCCTTCGATGCAAGCTCAACGCTGGCATCAAGGCAGAGCAGCGGCGGCACGCCGTCGGCCGCAGGCGAGGCATTGCACAGATTGCCGCCGATGGTGCCGCGGTTCTGGATCTGGATCGAGCCCACCTCGCGCGCTGCCGCCTTGAGGCCATCGAAGGCGGGCGGAAGAGCAGCCCGCGCGATCTCGCTCCAACTGGTGGCCGCGCCGAAGCGGAAGGCGCCGGGCGTCTCGGTGATGCCCTTCAGGCTGTTGATGCCGGACAGGTCGACGATGGGCCGCACCAGCGGGCGGCCGGCATGGGCAGGATACACGTCTGTTCCGCCGCACATCGCAAGCGCGCCGGGGGCGGACATGGCGAGCGCTGCCTCCTCGATGCTGCGGGGCCTTGCATACACGTCGAAATTCTCGCTTTCAGAACTTGACGATAGTGTCGCCTGCGGGCTTGCATTGTCAATGAATTCCCGCGCGCCCTGGGGCCGTTCTGCGCTATATGTGGCCATCGACAAGGAGAGACCGATTCACCATGGCGCAGCCGGATTTCACCGCGGCGGCCGGCCTGTTGCTGGGCAACTGGTCAGCCACCACCCGCATCGCCGCCCTGCCGGATGCGATGCGCCCCCGCAGCCGGGCGGAGGGCTATGAGGCCGCCGCCGCCGTGGCGCGGCAGAGCGGCAGTACGGTCGCGGGCTGGAAGATCGCCGCTACCAGCGAGGCGGGCCAGAAGCACATCAATGTCGATGGGCCGCTCATCGGCCGCATCCTGCAGAGCAGGCTGATGGCAGCGGGCGCCAGCGTGCCGCTTGGCGGCAACATCATGCGCGTGGCGGAGGCCGAATTCGCCTTCGGCTTCACCAGGGACCTGCCGCCCCGCACCCTGCCCTATTCACAGGACGAGGCCATCGATGCCGTTGGCTCGCTGCATCTCTCGATCGAGGTGCCGGACAGCCGGTACCAGGATTTCACGAAGGTAGGTGCAGCCCAGCTCATCGCCGACACGGCCTGCGCCTGCTGGCTGGTGCTGGGCCCCGCCGTCACGATGCCGTGGCGGCACGTCAACCTCTCCGAACACGCCGTGAAGGGCGCAAGGAACGGCAAGCTCGTGGCGGAGGGTACGGGCAAGGCCGTGCTGGGCGATCCGCGCAAGGCGCTCACCTGGTTCGTGAACGAGGCCTCGACCTATTGCGGGGGCGTCAAGGCAGGCCAGTTCGTGACGACGGGAACCTGCATCATACCCATGGCTATCGAACCGGGCGACGAGGTGAGCGTGGACTATGGCGAACTCGGCGCCATTACCTGCAGGATCGCATGATGCGGAACCTGACACCCCAACCGCTGACGCGCGAGGCCTTCGCGCCCTTCGGCGGCGTGATCGAGCAGGAGGGATCAGCCCCCATCACCATCAACCAGGGCTTCGCGCAGCGCTTCAACGACCTGGCGCATGTGGATGTGAGCCGGGAGGGTGGCGAAACCAACGTCAGCCTGTTTGTGGGCCAGCCGCGGGCCTTGCCCATCGCGATCAGCCTGATGGAGCGCCACCCGCTTGGCAGCCAGCTGTTCTTTCCCCTTCAGGAACTGCCGTGGCTGGTGCTGGTCGCCGGGGATGTGCACGACCCCGCGAGCTTCCGCGCCTTCGCGGCCTCTGGCCGCCAGGGCGTCAACTATGCGCGGAACGTCTGGCACCACCCGCTGCTTGTCCTCGACAGTGACAGCCGCTTCCTGATCGTGGACCGCAAGGGGCCGGGCAACAATCTTGAGGAAGTCTGGCTGGCGGACGGCGCCGCCTTCACGCTCACGCCGTGACCTGCCCGTGCACCTTGCGGCCCCTGACGTAGGTGGCGCTCACCGCGCGGTCATCGCCCAGGATCATCAGCGAGAACAAGACGTCCTCAAGCGATGCCGATACCTCCTGCCGGCTCGCCAGGACTGGCGTGGCGCATGGATCGAGCACGACGAGGTCTGCGTATTTGCCGGCCTCCACCGCACCCGTCTCATGCGCGATCCTGAGGCGCCCGGCATTGCCGCGCGTGGCCATGGCGAAGAGTTCGACCGCCGAAGGCTTGTAGCCGCCCAGCATCTGCACCTTGTAGGCTTCGCCAAGGGTTGCCAGCATGGAATAGCTGGTGCCGCCGCCGACATCGGTCGCAACGCCAATGTGCACGGGGCGGCCCGCCTTGCGCAGATGCGGCATGGACATCAGCCCAGAGCCGAGGAAGGTGTTGGACGTGGGGCAGTGGATGACGCTTGCACCGGCTTCGGACAGCCGCGCGCATTCACGCTCAGAGAGATGGATGCCATGGGCGAAGAGACTGTGCCCGCCCAGCAGGCCAAAGCGGTCATAGACGTCCACATAGTCCCTGGCATCGGGAAACAATTGCTTCACGAAGGCGATCTCGCCGGGGCTTTCGGACAGATGCGTCTGCATCAGCGCACCCGGCAGCGAGGCGAGGAGTTCGCCCGCGGCCTTGAGCTGGGCCTCAGACGAGGTGATGGCGAAGCGCGGCGTCACCGCATAGCGAAGCCGCCCCCTGCCGTGCCAGGCGCGGTAGAGTTCCTCCGATTCACGCGCACCTGTTTCGGGGTCGTCCTGAACGGCGGGGATGGCGTTGCGGTCCATCATTGTCTTGCCGGTGACGAGCGCCATGCCCTTCTGTTCCGCCGCCGAAAAGAGCGCCTCCGCACAGGCCTTGTGCACGGAGCAGAAGGCGAGAGCCGCAGTGGTGCCATGCTGGAACAGGCGGGACAGGAAGACCTCGGCAGCGGCTGCGGCATAGGCCGGATCGGCGTAGCGGCTCTCTTCCGGGAAGGTAAAGCGCGTGAGCCAGTCGAGCAGGTCCTTGCCCGGTGCTGCGAGCATGCGGTACTGCGGGAAGTGGATATGTGCGTCAACGAAGCCCGGCATGACGATCTTGGCTCCGTGATCATCGACCTGCGCCTGGCGGAAAGCGTGCGGCAGCAAGGGCTGCGGGCCGGACCAGAGGATGGTGCCGTCATCGCCCACCACCACGGCCCCCTTCTCTTCATGGACCGGCGCATGGCTGGATGTGAAGCTCAGCGTCTGCCCTTTGATGACGCGCGTCATGCCGACACCCGGTCTTCGATGCGGAAGCGGAAGATTCGGCTGATCTGGCGAAGAGCCGTTTCGAACTCCACCACGGGATCATTGCTCACGCGCTCCGCGAAGCTGTCCAGAATCATGTGCTTGGTCGCGCCCTTGACGGCGAAGATGAAGGGAAAACCGAAGCGCTCCTTGTAGTGCGTGTTGAGATCGGTGAAACGGGCGAACTCTTCCGCCATCAGCGTGTTGAGGCCTGCACCCGCCTGCTCCCTGGTCGAATCCTCCGTCAGCTTCGCCCTGGTGGCGAGGTCGGGGTGGGCACGGACCAGTGCGATCTGCGCATCGCGATTGGCAGATTTCAGCGCGCGTTCAAAATGCAGCACCATCTCGTCGCGGCCGCCAAAGGGACGGAAGCTCGCGGCCTCGCGCGCCACCCAGGGTGAGTGTTCAGCCACGTCCCCGAAGGCATCGAGGAAGTCGCGCGGGCTCATGGCATTGACGTCGCTGATGGTTTTCACTGCTTGCTGATCCATGTGCCGAGCTTGGCGCGTTCCTCATCCGTCATGCCGGTGCGGTTGGCCAGCGGCATGGCCTTGTTCTGCACCGCCTGAACGGAAATCTGCGCGGCATAGCGCTTCAACTCTGCCAGCGTTTCGAGGTGCACGCCCTTGGGCGCCACCTTGATGGTGGCATCGCTGGGGTTGGCGGCGTGGCAGGTGGCGCAGCGGGTCTGCAGGATCGTCAACGCCTCCTGGTCCGTCACCTCGCCGGGGAACAGCACCAGCTTGGCGGGTTGCGTCAGAAGCAGTGCGAAGGCCAGCGCCGTGCCGATCAACGGCAATGTCCAGGCGATGGTGGAGTGCTTGTCGCCCACTTCGGTGCGCACCAGGAAGTGGCGCAACAGTCCGCCGCCAAGGATGATGAGCCCCGCCAGCAGCCACGACTGCGGATGATCGGTCACCATCGGGAAATGGTTTGAGATCATGGTCGCGAGCACGGGGAGCGTCAGGTAGGTGTTGTGGAGCGAACGCTGCTTGCCGGTGGCGCCAAGCGCTGGATCGGGCCTCTCGCCCCGGAGGAGGGCGGCCGTGATCCTGCGCTGGTTGGGAATGATGACCATGAACACATTGGCGGCCATGATGGTGCCGATCAGCGCGCCGATGTGGATGAAGGCGCCACGCCCCGAGAACAGGCTGGCATAGGCCCAGGAGAAGGCCAGCAGCATCACGAAGAGGCTGACGGCCAGCGCCGCGGTGTTGCGCCCGATGGGCGAACGGCAAAGTGCCGTATAGATCAGCCAGCCGAGGACGAGGCTTGCCACCGAGATGGAAATGGCCTGCCAGGGCGCAAGGTTCCGCACGCCCGGATCGACCAGATATGTATCCGCCTGAACATAGTAGAGGACGACGAGCAGCAGGAAGCCCGTGACCCAGGTGAGATAGGCCTCCCACTTGAACCAGATCAGGTCCTTCGGCAGCGTCTCGGGCGCGGTGAGATACTTGCGCACGTGATAGAAGCCGCCGCCGTGCACCTCCCACGCCTCGCCCGCGACACCGGCGGGAAGACCCGGCGCCTTGCGGAGGGAAAAATCCAGCGCCACGAAATAGAAGGACGTGCCGATCCACGCGATGCCGGCGATCATATGGGCCCAGCGCAGCAGCAGGTTGGCCCAGTCCAGCGACAGCACGGGTTGCGCGGTCAGCCACCAGGCAAGGCTCAGTGCCACGAAGATCACCGGCAGGGTCCAGCCGATCTTCGCGAGGGGATCTCCCACCTCATGCCGGACGAGGAAGTGGCGCAAGGCCGCGCCGCAGATAAAGACGAGGCCAACGAGCATCCAGGCGTTGGGCGCGTTGGTGAGCATCGCGAAGTGGTTGCTGATCATCATCAGCAGGACGGGGAGCGTGAGATAGGTATTATGCAGCGACCGCTGCTTGCCGATGGCGCCAAGGCGCGGATCGGGCGGCTCTCCCTTGAGGAGCGCCGCCGTGATCTTCCGCTGGTTGGGGATGATGACCATGAAGACGTTGGCCGCCATCATGGTGCCGGCAACGACCCCCACATGAATGAAGGCGCCACGCCCCGAGAAGACATGCGTGAAGACATAGGCGAAGGCGAGGATGAGCGCGAAGACGCATGCCGCGAGCAGCGCCGTGTTCCGCCCGATGGGCGAACGGCAGAGCCCGTCATAGACCGCCCAGCCCAGGACGATGGAAACGAGCGAGATGAGGATCGCGGCCCAGGGGGCGATGTCGAGCACCGCGGGGTCGATCAGGTTGGCGCGCGCATCGAGATAGTAGACGACGGCGAGCAGCAGGAAGCCCGTGACCCAGGTGAGATAGGCCTCCCACTTGAACCAGGTGAGATGCTCAGGCAGGCGCGCGGGTGCGGAGAGGTATTTCTGGACGTGGTAGAAGCCGCCGCCGTGCACCTCCCATGCCTCGCCGCGCACGCCATCTGGCAGATCGCCGCGCGACTTGAGCGAGAAGTCGAGCGCCACGAAATAGAAAGAGGTGCCGATCCACGCGATCCCGGCGATCATGTGGCCCCAGCGGATCAGGAAGTTCAGCCAGTCGGCGATGAAGGGCTCAAGCATGGGCTTTCACGAATGCGCCTGCCGGGGATCGTTTCCCGCGGCAGGCGCTAGCTTGCGTTGTATGGGCTTACTGCGGCAGCTTGTCGTCGATGCCCTTCACATACCAGTTCATGCCCAGGATGTCGCCATCGGGCAGCGGCTTACCGGCCTCGCCAGCGACGGTGCCGTCCTGCTTGGTGATGGGACCGGTGAAGGGATGCAGCTTGCCGGTACTGATCGCCTCGGCGGTTTCAGCAGCGGCCTTGGCGATGTCCTCCGGCAGGTTGGTGTAGGGCGCCATGGCGACCGTGCCGTCGGCCATGCCGTCCCACGAGGATTCAGACTTCCATGTGCCGTCAAGCACCTGGCCGACGCGGCGCACATAATAGGGCGCCCAGTTGTCGACGATCCCGGTGAGCTGCGCCTTGGGTGCGAACTTGATCATGTCGGAGGCCTGGCCGAAGCCGACTGCACCGGCCTTCTCGGCCTCCTGCAGCGGGGCAGCGGAGTCCGTGTGCTGCGAGAGCACGTCAGCACCCTGGCTCAGCAGCACCTTGGCGGCGTCCGCTTCCTTGCCGGGGTCGAACCAGGTGTTGGCCCAGACGATCTTGACCTTGAAGTCCGGGTTCACCGACTGCGCGCCCAGCATGAAGGCGTTGATGCCGGCGATGACTTCCGGGATCGGGAAGGAGGCGATGTAGCCCGCCGTGCCGGTCTTCGACACCTTGGCCGCGATCTGGCCGATCACATAGCGGCCCTCGTGGAACTTGGCATTGAAGGTCGTGACGTTTTCCGCCGTCTTGTAGCCGGTGGCGTGCTCGAACTTCACATCCGGGAACTTCTTGGCCACTTTCAGGGTGGGCTCCATGAAGCCGAAGGAGGTCGTGAAGATGATGTTGCAGCCGTCACGGGCCAGGCGCTCGATGGCGCGCTCGGAATCGGCTTCCGGAACGCTCGCCACATAGGCCGTCTCGACCTTGTCGCCGTAGGCGGCCTTGACCGCCTCGAGGCCCTGGTGGTGCTGGTAGGTCCAGCCGAAGTCCTCGATCGGGCCGACATAGACCCAGCAGGCCTTGGTGGCGGCCGTGGCCGATGCCGAGGCGGCTCCAAGCGCCAGAATGGCGGCCGCGGCCGACATGAGCAGTTTCTTCATAGGTGACGTCTCCTTGTTATCTTCAGTTTTTCAACGGTCAGGCACGAAAGGCCGGCCAAGCGAGGCCGGCGTGTTCTTCCTCATCATCATCCTGTTGCCGGTGATGATTACGAGAACCACAATGGTGACGAGGTAAGGCAGTGAATTCAAGAACTGAGCCGGAATTCCCCAGCCTTTTGTTTGAACCACGAAGGACAGGATCGAGATTGTGCCGAAAAGATAGGCTCCGAGCAGCACCCGCCAGGGAAGCCAGGAGGCGAAAACGACCAGCGCCAGGGCAATCCAGCCACGGCCCGACGTCATGTTCTCGATCCATTGCGGGGTATAGACCAACGAGAGGTAGCCCCCCGCGATGCCCGAACAGGCGCCGCCGAAGAGAACGCAGGCATAGCGCACCTTGATGACGTCGTAGCCCAGGGCATGGGCCGAGGCGTGGCTGTCGCCCACCGCGCGGACCACCAGGCCCCATTTGGTGCGGAAAAGGAAGAATGACACCGCAGCCGTCAGCACCACGGCCAGCGGGATCAGCGGATCGATGCCGCCGATGCTGGGAAGCTTGACGCCCGGCTGGCCGACGAAGGCCTCGCCGATCTGCCCCGAAAGGCCAAGCCCGAGGAGCGTAAGCGCAAGGCCGGTGGCGACCTGGTTGGAGACGAGCGTCAGCGTCAGGAAACCGAAGAGCAGCGACATGGCCATGCCTGCGCCGATGGCCGCGAGAAGCCCAATCCAGGGCGAGCCCGTGTAGAGTGCTGCGCCAAAGCCCGAGACTGCACCCATGACCATCATGCCCTCAACACCGAGGTTCAGGACGCCCGACCGCTCAACCACGAGTTCGCCCAGT
>CAIYXE010000034.1 GCA_903930095.1 uncultured Hyphomicrobiales bacterium | reverse complement strand
GAGACGAGGCAGAGTTCACCCGAACTGCCATGCTTGAAGCGGATGTCGGCGATGCGCGAGGTACGGCGAACCGCTTCGTTCAGGCGCAGCGGGCGCAGGGTCTCGATCGATCCCCCCGCCCACATGCGCCGCGGCAGGGCGATGGGCGGCAGGAACAGCCCCTTTCGCTCCGCACCGTCGGAGCCGATGTCCTTCGGCGCGGGGATGGCTGGCGCCAGGCAGAAATGCAGGCCCGGCGGGCAGACGTAATCACTCGTCTCGTGCAGGTAGGGCGACAGGCTTGCGCGGTATTCGGCAAGCAGGCGGCGCGTCACCACATCCTCCCGCGTGACGCTGTTGCCGATCCAGTCCTTGAAGTCCTGTTCCACTCAGATCGCCCCCGGAAAAGCCCCGTGCCGGCCGCGGCAGGAGAAGGCCGGGCGCTGCCGGAGAATCCCTGCATGCGCCGTGGAACACACGTTTAGAGCATGAGTTGCCAAACCTGAAACCACTTTTGCGATGATCCTTGCGGGCTTCAAGTGGCAGGGTCCGCATGATAAGCGGAAGGGACATCGGGAGGGGAACGCAATGAAGACACCAAAGAAGATCCTCAACGACCCGCGGCGGGCAACGGAGGAGATGGTGGAAGGCCTGGTGCTGGCCTATGATGGCCGTGTCGGGCGCGTGGAGGGGCACGGGGCCCTGTTCCTGAAAGACATGCCGCAGAACAAGGTGGCGCTGCTCGTTGGCGGCGGCAGCGGCCATGAGCCGATCTTCGGCGGCTTTCTCGGCCGCAACCTGGCCGACGGTGCGGCCTGCGGCGAGGTCTTCACCTCGCCTTCGCCGCAGACCATCTGCGCGGCGGCGCGCGCCATCCACCGCGGGCAGGGCGTGGTCTTCGTCTACGGCAACTACTCCGGCGACAACATGAACTTCGACATGGCAGCCGAAGTGCTTGCGTCAGAGGGAATCGAGACGCGCACCATCCGCGTGTGCGACGACGTGGCGGTGGGAAGCCCCGGCAACCGCGAGGAGCGGCGCGGCATCGCGGGCGGCGTGTTCGTGATCAAGGTTGCGGGTGGTGCGGCAGCGGAACTGGCCGACCTTGACGCAGTGGCGCGCGTTACCGCCCGGGCGGAGGCCAACACCCGCTCCATGGGCGTTGCCGTGTCGCCGGGTTCGCTGCCCGAGTCCGGCAAGCCCACCTTCGAGCTCGGTGACGACGAGATCGAGATCGGCATGGGAGCGCATGGCGAGAAGGGCGTGAAGCGCCAGAAGCTTTCGACCGCCGACGACATCGCCAACCAGATGATGGCGGCGATCCTGCGCGATCTGCCCTATGCGCGGGGCGATGAGGTGGCTCTTCTCATCAACAATCTCGGCGCCTCGACGATGTTCGAGCTCCTGATCGTGAACCGCCGCGTGCGGCAGATCCTCGCGGAGGAAGGCATCACGGTGCATCGCAGCTTCGTCGGCTCCTACCTCACTTCGCAGGAGATGGCGGGCTTCTCCATCTCGCTCATGAAGCTGGACCAGGAGCTCAAACATTATCTGGACCTGCCGAGCACCTCCTTCGGCTTCAGCAGCCTCTAGAAGCTTAGGGCGGTCAAGCGAGATCACTGGAGGATTTGCTCTCCATCCGTTCCGTCACCCCAGCGAAAGCTGGGGTCCCGCTTTTTGTCAGTATGACCTGCAACGAAAGCGGGATGCCAGCTTTCGCTGGCATGACGGTGAGAATTGGAAGTTGATCTCAACTGATTGCCTGCCGCTCTAGCGCCAGACCGGCAGGCTGGTGGCGACCGAGAGCCCAATGAGCAGGAGCGAGAGGCGGCGGAAACTCTCCGGGCTTGCGAGGCCGAAGGCGCGTGCGCCGAGGAAGAGTCCGGCGGCATAGGCCGGCGCCACGGCGGCGGCAAGCCACAGGCTCTGTGCTGTGATGAGCCCCGCTGCGAGGTAGCTCACGACGGCGAAGAGGGTCGTTGCGCCGAAGAACAGGATGATGCTCGCGCGCATGGTGTCATGCCCCTGCTTGCCGGAGAGCCAGTAGGCGACGACCGGCGGCCCGCTCAGCTGTGCCAGGCCGCCAAACAGGCCCGAGACTCCGCCCACCAGCGCGGTCACCCCCGGCCGCGGGACGCCATGATAGCGCCAGCCCGATGCGAGCAGCAGCAGCATGGCGGAGGCTAGCCCCGCGATGATCCAGCGCAGGACCAGCGGATCTGCATGGTTGAGGACGAGTGTGCCGAGCGGCACGCCCGCGGCAGCACCCGCAGCCATGAGGGCCACATCCTTCCGGCGTGCCAGCTTCCAGGCCTGCGGCAGGAAGCCCAGAGACAGGAGGCCGTCTGCCACCAGCAGCACGGGCGCCGCAAGCGCCGGTGTGACCAGGGCGCTTGCCGCTGGCATGAAGATCAGCGCAGCACCAAAACCGGAAAACCCGCGCGCCAGCCCGGCCACCCCGGCGACCAGAATGGTGAGGAAAAGCGTCGTTGTGCTGAAGGCGTCGAAAAGGGTGGTCACAGGAGATCCGGAAGAGGTGCCGGGCTTCCTTGCGCCCGGCCCGCCTCCGGCGCTAGCCCGTCCGCCTATTCGGCGGCGATCTGGGCCGTGGGGCTTGCAGCCCTCACATCGGCCTCCACCATGGCTTCGACCTTCGCAAAATTCGTCACGAACATGCCGACGAGCTTGCGGGCCATGGCATCATAGGCGGGTTTGTCGCGCCAGGTCTCGCGCGGGTCGAGAATCTTGTGGTCGACGCCATCGACGCGCAGGGGCACGGCGAAGCCGAAATGCCGGTCGATGCGCATTGGCGCG
>CAIYXE010000033.1 GCA_903930095.1 uncultured Hyphomicrobiales bacterium | reverse complement strand
GCGAAGCTCTCCCTCAGGCCGAAGCTTCCCGGCACCATGCCGCGCATGTAGGTCATCACCGGCACCTGCTCGCGCGTGTGGTCGGTGCCTCTCCATGTCGGGTCATTGCCGTGGTCGGCCGTGAGCACGAGGAAATCGCCGGGCCTCAGCTTCGCCAGGACGCGAGGCAGTTCCGCATCGAAGGCTTCGAGCGCGCGGCCATAACCAACGGGATCGCGGCGGTGGCCGAACTCGCTGTCGAAGTCGACGAAATTCGTCATCAGGAAGCCGCCGTCGGCCAGGCCATCCATGTTGGCCAGCGTCGTGTCCATGAAAGCCCTGTTGCCCGCGACCTTGATCTCGCGGCCCGTGCCCACATGGGCATAGATGTCGCCGATCTTACCCACCGATACGACATCGCGGCCCGCAGCGCTCAGCACCGCGAGCAGCGTGGGTGACGGCGGTGTCACCGCGAAGTCCTTGCGGTGTCCGGTGCGGGTGAACTCCCCGCGCCGCTCACCGATGAAGGGCCTCGCGATGATGCGGCCGATGTTCATCGAGTATGTAAGCTCACGCGCCACGCGGCAGACCTCGTAAAGCCGCTCCAGCCCGAAATGCTGTTCGTGTGCTGCGATCTGCAGCACGCTGTCGGCACTCGTATAGGCGATGGGCTTTCCGGTGCGGATGTGCTCCTCGCCGTAATCCTCGATCACCTCGGTGCCGGAGGCATGGCGCATGGCGAGGAGGCCCGGCAGATTGCAGCGGGAGACGATTGCATCGATCAGCGACTGCGGGAAGGCCGGGATCTCATGCGGAAAATATCCCCAGCCGAATTGCAGCGGCACGCCGCCGATTTCCCAGTGGCCGGTGATCGTGTCCTTGCCGCGAGAGACTTCGCGCGCCACGCCGTATTGTCCGATGAGGGGATGGGCGGCGAGCGGGTTGCGCCCCGTTGAAAGCTCAGCCGCCTGCCCCAGACCCAATGCTGCCAGATGGGGCACCCGGAGGTTCATGTGATCGCAGATGTGGCAGAGCGTGTTGGCGCCCTCATCGCCGAAGCTTGCCGCGTCTGGCGCACCGCCGATGCCGAAGCTGTCGAGGATCAGGAGAAAGGCACGCGGCATTCCGCCTCCATGGTCAGGCCGTGACCCGCGCCAGCACTGAGGCAGAAGGGGCGGGTGAGTCCCCCACAGCATAGGCCGATTTCACCATCGCCGCAGCCTTTGCGAAGCCCGCCTCATCCGCCGCATGAACGAGGCAGAGCGGCGTGGACCGCTCCACCCGGTCACCCTTGCCGAGAAGTGCGGAGAGGCCGACGCGATGGTCGATCCTGTCGGTGGCGACACGCCGCCCGCCGCCGAGTTCGATGACCGCAAGGCCAAGTTCGCGCGTACGGATGGAGGAGACATATCCTTCGCCCTCCGCATGGACGGGACGGACGATGGGTGCCACGGCGAGGTGCGTCTGGTGGTTCGCAAGAAAGTTCGACGGCCCGCCGAGTGCTGCAACCATCCTGTCGAAATGCTCTGCGGCCGTTCCGCTGCCGAGCGTCTGCTGAAGCCTGGCGCGCGCGGAGGCCTCATCGGACGCGATCCCGGCGCTGCGCAGGAGTTCCGCACCGAGCGCCAGCGTGATGTCCATGACGCGCGGCTCTGCCCGGCGGCCCAGCAGGAACTCCGCCGCATGCGCCAATTCGAGGGCGTTGCCCGCGCAAGGTGCGAGCGGCTCGTCCATGTCGGTGATGAGGGCGGTGGTGGGAAGGCCTGCGCCGTTGGCCACGGCGACGAGGCTTTCGGCAAGCCCCCGCGCCTCCTCCAGAGTGGCCATGAAGGCGCCAGAACCCGTCTTCACATCCAGCACCAAATGGCCGAGGCCCGCCGCAAGCTTCTTGGAGAGGATCGAGGCGGTGATGAGCGGGATTGACTCCACCGTGGCCGTGACAT